>NZ_JAMOYY010000004.1:0-160531 GCF_023669475.1 Blautia sp. MB18-30
CTATCTCTCGTTTTTACTGCTTTTGGTTTGTTTAAACCGTTCTTTAAATGTAAAGAAATTTTCGAGAATCGTATGTGTTTCACTGTTTAGTTATCAAGGTTTGTTGTGTCTGTCTCTCAGACAGCTCATTTATTTTATCTCATCTCTTTTTGTTTGTCAAGCACTTTTTTAAGTTTTTTTCAAACATTTTTGAGTTAAGATTTTGTTGTCGTTTTGTTGACGACTTGGATACTTTATCATATCTTCTGTCTTTTGTCAACTACTTTTTTATTTTTCTGAAAGCAGATGTATTTATCTGTTTCTTAAAAACAATTTGTTCCTAACAACTCTGATAGAATAGCATTTTTTCCATTACCTGTCAACATGTTTTTTACATAAATTTCATTTTTTTCTGAAAAACGTATTTTTTCGCCAAAAACCGCATTTCACAGACATGGTCACCACCTGTATCCTGGTGCTTTTTCGTCTGCAAAATGCGGTTTCTTTTACCCACCATAAAATATTCCTGTAAAAATACGGATAAAAATATTTTTATCATAAAGAAAATCCAGTACTGTATCACCCCGGATCAGTCCCAGACCCTTTTGCCCTATTTCCGTGTTGCATAAAATCGTAAGTACCAGCATTCCGACCCATACAAAAACAATACACTTCATGCCTCCTACTACGGCGCCGGCTATTTTGTTGATCCCACGGATGACCGGCAATCTTGCCAGGAGATCCATGGCATACGCCAGCACATGGATCAGGATTGAGGAAAGTATGTATGATACCAAAAAAGAAAGACAGTTCACTGCTACATTGGCCAGATATCCGGAAATATACCCTGCAAATGTATTAACCGCCAGATATTGATACACCAATGCCGTATTATTTTCTGTTATCCCCTTCTGGAGGAGATCCGGAATATCCATACTGCTGATCAACGCCTTCTGTTCCTCCTCATCCATGGTTTCTTTTCCATCTGCCAGAGAATCCACAAATGATCCGCTGGCAGTCTGGATTTTTTCATAAACAGACGTATTCTCACGTATGAACTGATTCACATAAGGATTGATCAGCCATACCAGAGCAACGGAGATCAGAACAAGCAATGCAGATACTACTTCTTTTACAAAGCCATGCCTGTATCCATCCACCATGGAAAAGGCAAGCAGGACCAGCACAGCCAGTCCAAGCCATGTCCAGTTCATATCTGCCCCCTTAACTGAATTTTATGGTGCTGACGCCTGTATCCAGTACCATAAGATATTTATTCCATCCGATCTTAAAGAAATCCCGGATCGTTCCATCTACATTTCCGGCATATTTCTGTACGCCACGGTTGTTCATCACGCAGATCTGCGAGCTGTTATACATGATGATATTATCTCCGCTCATTTTTATAGTCGTATATGGAATATTGAAATTTTTACGGAATTTCAGCTGTCCGCTCATACTATAGACTTCCATTGTATACAGATCATCTTTATTATTGTTTTTAAATACCAGGCCAATCCTGTCATCACTGAAAAATGTACTTACGATCTCCTGTTTTACATTGACTGTTTTGCTTTCTTTAGGAATCTGGCTTCCCTGGTAAGTAGAAAATCCATCATCTCGCAAAGCAATATACTTACTGTCACTGATACATTCCACCTGCGGGATCACTACATTCTCATAGGTATAACCACTTACGATCCGATCATCCTCATTCTGCCCTACATCCCCATAATTATAAAATGCCACATAGCTGGTAGTCTTGCTTCCATCAACATACTGGAATGTTACCATCATCACTCCGTTATCAGACACTGCTACATCCATGGGATATCCCGGATCATCGATCTTAGTCAGATTTTCCGCGACCAGACTGCCATCCGGATTATAAAAATTGATCCAGGTATTATCATCATTGTCCAGGATCACTGCAACCATTCCATTCGATGCGATCCGCACTTTTACAATAGCATAAGATGTTGTTACAGTTCCGGTCACACCTTTTTTGTCGCAGATATAAAGCGATGTTCCCTCGCTGTCTGCAACAACCGCCCTGCTTCCATTCACATCTGCAATAGGATTCTGCATTGTATAGGTTTCATTCCAGATCGTATTCATGCTGTTGTCCACAACAGATACTCCATCCGGACTGTATCTCAGGATATCTCCATCCATGTCCACATACTGTGTGGACACAACATCTTCCTGTTCGCTTGTATTTAATACTTTATAGCTGTGATAGCTTCTTTTTTCTGCATAGAGAAAAACCAGGCAGACTGCAGCAGCGATCACTGCCGCTGTGATCACCTTTTTCCCCTTTCTTGAAATCCTTCGGCGATGAGAAGTTCTCCCGTAGTGAGCGCCTTCTTGTGCAGCATGTTCCTGTGCAAGCCTGGCTTTTTGCCTCATCAGCTTTTTGCGCTTTTGTTTTTTCTGTATTTTTTTTATGATATTCACAACTGTATCCCTTACCTTAAGTATTTTATTTTGTAATTGGTTTTCCAGTTATTATAGCACACTCCATCAGGGTAGTACAATTACCTGCCCGGGATAAATGATCTCATTGGCAGAAATTCCGTTTAATGCACAGATCTGTTCCATCGCCTCTACAGTGCCATAGCGGTTCAGACTGATCTGATACAAGGTGTCTCCCGGGCGGATCACATAAGTTTCCCTTGGATTTTCTGCAGCCACTGAAGTCTCTTCTGTTTTTTTCTCTTCTGTTTTATTATCCTTTTTTTGCGTTGCTTCTGAAACAGACTGTTTTTTTGAACTTCGAGGTTCTGGTGTTATTGAGATTTTTTCTCTTTTCTGCGTGGTTTCCGTCGGGACCGGAGTTCCCCGCACAGCTTCCTGCGTCTGTACCGGTTTTTGTGTCTGCACCGGTTTCTGCGTCTGCACCGCCTTTGGCGAAACCGATACACTCCGCACCGGTTCTGTTACTGCAGGTGTTATCTGCACCACCGAAGCAGAAGCGGCGCGATAATCTTCCGGAACCTCTGTTTTTTTCTGCTGATTCCGATAAAAGCCCACTCCAGCCACAAGAACTGCCAGTGCCAGACACACCGTAGCCGCATAAGAAAAAACAGAAGTTTTCTCTTCTCCCCGTTCCTCCGGATTTTTACTGTCTATGATCTTTCTGAAATTTCTGACAGCCCTGTCCTCCACTTCCTCGGATGCTTCTCCGCCCTCTTTCTGGCTGCGTTCGATCATATACGTCTGCATCTGAGAATTTTTCTCATAATAAATATAATACCCGCTCAGTTTTGCCATCATGCCGCCATCATAACGGAAAAAGGCATCCTCCCGTTCTCCAGGATCCATCAGCATCAGGATCTTTTCCCCTCCGAAATGTCTGAGATGTACTTTCACAAAAAGCTCCGTGATCTCCATTGCTATCTGAGGCTGTGCAAAAAACCATCCCACGATCTCCTGCTCCGGAAAATACTGATCCTTATCCTCCTGCAGTTTCTGCCAGAGTTTTTCCGAAAAGTCAATATGTTCTGCCGCAGCCTCCATGCCGTCTGCTGCAATGGCACCTTTTATAAAAATACAGGTCATATCTGCAGTCCATTGAATTTCACCTGTAAGTACCGCCACACTTCCCTGGCCTTCCGGCTTTTCATCTTCTGCCAGGCTGCAGAGAAATGTGTATACATAATCTTCTATATAAATCCTGTAATCTCCGTTCGCCAGCCCGATCTGCCTTACATTTCTAGGCATGGAAAACGATTCCTGTGCGGCTTCCTGTTCTGTTGTGTCCTCCTTATAAATGACTTCTATCATCTCATATCACTCCTTCTGTCCAAGCATAGCACAGTAAAAATGCGGATTTTAGCAGAATGTAAGAGTCTGTCCACAGAATTTAGCGACAGATTCCGCACCATGCATATTTTTCCTTTTTTCAGGATATGATAGAGTGAAAAAAGAATCGAGGTTTCTCATGGCTTTTTACATTGATGCCGGAAAAAGCGGTTCATCCGGCGAGATTGCTTATCTTCTGAAAAAATGCATTCTTCACTGTCCTAAAAAATGGACTGAGATCGTATTTTTATGCATTGGCAGTGATCGTGTTACCGGAGATTGTTTAGGCCCATATATCGGACACCTTCTTCATCCTCATGAAACCGGACATATCTTTGTCTACGGCACTCTTTCCTGCCCGGTCCATGCCCTGAACCTGGAAAAAACTTCATCGCTTATCACAAGGCTTCATCCACACGCCCTTGTAATCGCCATAGATGCTTCTCTTGGACAAAAAAAACACCTGGGCTATGTGACCATTGGAAATGGTGCACTTTACCCAGGTGCTGGTGTTCAGAAAGATCTTCCACCTGTAGGGGACATCCATATCACCGGCATTGTAAATACTGCCGGAATCATGGAGCAGCTTACCCTGCAGACTACCCGGCTCTCCACCGTGGTAGCACTTGCAGATGTGATCGCCTGCGGGATCCTTAAGATACTTCCTGCAGAAACAGACTTATCCCCTGTTGATCTTGATTATGCGAACTCCTTGATCTGCTTATAGATACCCTCTGCATCGAGACCGTATTTATGAAGAAGCTCTAATGCCGGACCGGACTCACCGAATACATCATGGATTCCGATACGTTTAACCGGTACCGGTGCCTTCTCAGCCAGGCACTCGCATACAGCTCCGCCAAGACCGCCGATGATGGAATGCTCCTCAACAGTTACAACCTTGCCGGTTTCTTTGGCAGCTGCAACAACAAGGTCCTCATCCAGAGGCTTGATGGTATGGATATTGATCACTTTTGCATCGATTCCGTCTGCTGCAAGCTTCTCAGCTGCTTCAAGAGCCGGTGCAACGCAAAGTCCGTTTGCGATGATGGTAAGATCTTTTCCCTCGCGGAGAACGATGCCCTTACCAAGCTCAAATTTATAATCCGGTCTGTCATTGATAACCGGAACAGCAAGACGTCCGAATCTCATGTATACCGGTCCCTGATGCTCGTAAGCAGCAGCAACCATAGCTTTTGCTTCGATATCATCAGAAGGACTTGCAACGACCATGCCCGGAATCACTCTCATCAGGGCAAAATCCTCCAGGCACTGATGTGTGGCGCCGTCTTCACCTACAGAAATACCGCCGTGAGTTGCTCCGATCTTTACATTCAGCTTCGGATATCCGATGGAGTTACGAACCTGCTCATAAGCACGTCCTGCTGCAAACATTGCAAAAGTACTTGCAAAGGGAACCTTACCTGTGGAAGCGATTCCTGCTGCAATACCCATCATGTTGCACTCTGCGATACCGCAGTCAATGTGACGCTCCGGGAATTCTTTTTTAAACATACCTGTCTGTGTAGCTGCAGCAAGGTCAGCGTCAAGAACGATAAGATCCTCGTGTTTTTTTCCTAATTCTATGAGGGCACTGCCGTAGCTTGCTCTCGTTGCGATTTTCTTTACTTCTGACATAATGCTTCACCTACCTTCTCCAGATCTTCCATTGCCTGTGCATACTGCTCATCATTCGGAGCTTTTCCGTGCCAGCCTACTGCGTTCTCCATGTAGGAAACGCCTTTACCTTTTACTGTTTTCATGATGATAGCTGTCGGCATACCCTTTGTAGCTCTTGCCTCATCAAAAGCAGCCTTCAGCTGATCCATATCGTTGCCGTCCGCAACATTGATCACATGGAAATTGAAAGCTTCAAATTTCTTGTCGATCGGATACGGGGAGCATACATCTGCAATGTCACCATCGATCTGAAGTCCATTGTTATCTACGATCACAACCAGGTTGTCCAGTTTACGGAAGCCTGCGAACATAGCTGCCTCCCACACCTGGCCTTCCTCGATCTCACCATCACCCAGCAGAGTATATACTCGATAGTCATCATTACTGAGTTTGGCAGAAAGAGCCATACCTGCTGCTGCAGAGATTCCCTGACCAAGAGAACCACTGGACATATCAACGCCCGGAATATGCTTCATATCCGGATGTCCCTGAAGATAGGAGCCCAGATGACGAAGTGTTTTCAGATCCTCTTTTGGAAAATATCCTCTCTCTGCAAGTACAGAATAGAGTCCCGGTGCTGTATGTCCTTTGGAAAGGACAAAGCGGTCACGGTCTGCCTTCTTAGGATCCTTCGGATCGATGTTCATCTCTTCAAAATATAAATAGGTGAACACGTCTGCTGCAGAAAGGGATCCGCCCGGATGGCCGGCCTTTGCTGCATGGACTGCTGTTACGATATCCTTGCGGACTTCGTTGGCAACTTTCTGAAGTTCTAACTTATCCATGTTATAAATGTCTCCTTTTTAGTGCCCTGCTGTTCACAGGGAATTTGTATATAAAAGAGGTTTCGATCACTCACCGAATACTGCCTTGTAATCAGCCTGGAATTTAGCGATACCTGCATCTGTCAACGGATGATGTGTCATCTGCTCAATTACCTTGAACGGTACCGTAGCGATATCTGCGCCTGCAAGTGCACATGCAGTTACATGCATTGGATGACGAACGCTTGCTGCGATGATCTCTGTCGGGATATCTGCAACTGCAAACATCTCAGCGATCTGCTGGATCAGCTCAACGCCATCTGTGGAGATGTCATCCAGTCTTCCAAGGAACGGAGATACATATGTAGCACCTGCTCTTGCTGCAAGAAGTGCCTGGTTAGCAGAAAAGATCAGAGTAACGTTTGTCTTGATCCCCTCAGAGGAAAGAACCTTAACTGCCTTCAGTCCCTCTGTTGTCATAGGAATCTTAACAACCATGTTCGGATGGATCGCTGCGATCTCACGTCCCTCACGGATCATTCCCTCAGCATCTGTTGTGGTAGCTTTAACCTCACCACTGATCGGTCCGTCAACGATCGTTGTGATCTCTTTGATCACCTCGTTGAAGTCTCTTCCTTCTTTGGCGATCAGAGACGGGTTTGTTGTAACTCCACAGATAACTCCCATGTCATTTGCTTCTCTGATATCCTCTACTTTAGCTGTGTCGATAAAAAATTTCATTGTTTTTTCCTCCTGTTTACGTTCGTTCTTTTTCTTGATGATTCCATTATAACAAACTCATTGCGGGGGTCAAGACACCTGTTTTTTATTAATAAATATTCTATTAATAAAATAACATTTTATTAATAGTGTCTGTCAATTTTTTCACTCAAAACAGCTTCTTTCCATTTTCCTCAATTCGAATATCGCCGTAATTATCGTAGCTAACAAGGTTTCTATTCAAATGTGTCATGGAAACTCTCTCTATATATTATTATTAATAATTTTTGCGCTATTATTTATTTTTCTGTTCATCAGACTGGTTTCTGTCCAGTCTTGCATACCCCGTCGTGCGGCGCGTGATCAGCTTCGGGGTATATTCGATATTATACAGGCTGGCAGGTCTTTCATCCAGGTAAAATTTATCATTCATGTCGATCTTACGGATGATGATGTCACAGGCATCTCTTCCCTTCAGCGCAACAAAATGATCAATGGTTGTCAGGGAGATCCTGCGGATGCCGGAATAAAAAATATTGTCGCACCCTATGACAGAAACATCCTTCGGAACGTGTATCCTCATTTCATGCAGCGCATCAATGGCGCCTATAGCCATCATGTCATTCTGTCCTGCGATAGCCGTAAATTTCTGTCCTTCCTGGAGAAGCTCCATGGTCAGTTCGTAGCCCATGGCATACTCGGAATCCATCCGCGGGATCTTTCTGTCATTGGATTCATCTGCCGCCTTGATGAGCACATGATCTTTTTTTCCCTCTTTTTCAAACTCGCGGACAAAGCCCTCCACACGCTTGGAGCGCTGCCACTGCCGTCTGGTAAGAGGCGGCGTGATAAATGCCACATCCGTGTGCCCCAGATCAAGAAGATGTCTGGCCATCAGCCTTCCTACCACTGTGTTGTCCTGATTGATAGCATCTACCGTGGTTGTTTTTTCCTTGTTGCTGATGATGACCAGCGGTGTTTCTTTTGCGATCTTTTCTACCTGATGCTGGAAATCCGGATGAGGATTGCAGGTATAGATGATCCCTGCCGGCCGCATGGTCTGCATCATACGGAGATATTTTTCTTCCAGCCCCGCATCGCGCTGGGTGTTGCAGATAAATACCCCATATCCCTGCTCATTGGCCACAGCCTCGATCCCCTGAAGCAACAGTACATAATAGGGACTGGTGAGTGTGGGGCAGAAAACAACGATCAGCTTTTCTTTTCTGTCAGCTTTGTGTTTCCGACGTCCGGGAAGCTCATAGCCAAGCTCTCTGGCCGCCTGCTCCACCCGCTCCACAGTTTCTCTCGAAAAAGAAACATTATATTTCCGGTTCAGCACCATGGATACCGTTGCCTGGGAAACTCCTGCGCGTGCTGCCACATCCGATGAGGTTGCTTTCTTTTTTGCCACCAGTCTCACCTCCTTTATAATCTGGGGAAATTTCCTGGCTGCTTATCACTTTTTGCAATCCCTCAGGGAATTTTTCACCTGATCCGGTTATAGTTCCACTCTTCCTTCCAGTGCCCGGAGAAGTGTCACCTCATCAATATACTCCAGATCACCGCCCACCGGAACTCCGCTGGCGATACGGCTTACTTTGATCCCGGTCGGTTTGATCAGCTTACTGATGTACATAGCTGTCGTTTCGCCTTCAAGACTGGAATTGGTTGCCACAATAACTTCCTTTACATCCCCCTGAAGGCGCTTCATCAGTTCCTTCAGTTTGATATCATCCGGCCCGATCCCAAGCATCGGGGAGATCGCACCATGAAGTACATGATATACACCGTCAAATTTACCTGTTTTCTCATATGCTGCCAGATCCCTAGTATTCTCAACCACCATGATCGTGCTGTGATCCCTTTTGGGATTGGCGCAGATCGGACAAAGCTCCTGATCTGTCAGCGTGTAACAGCACTTACAGTACTGAACATTCTGCCTTGCATCGGTAATGGAGGCGGTCAGCTGCTCCACCTGGTCCTTCGGCATATTCATGATATGAAATGCAAGACGCTGGGCAGATTTGGCTCCGATCCCCGGAAGATGGGAAAGCTGCTCAATAAGTTTATTGATATGGCTGCTGTAATATTCCATCAGAAAGGAAGACCTCCGCCAAGACCGCCAAGGCCGCCTGTGAGTTTGGACATCACTGCTGCTGACTCGGACTCAACCTGACGGAGCGCCTCATTTGTTGCTGCCGCGATCATGTCCTCAAGCATCTCGATATCATCCGGATCTACCGCTTCCTCGGAAAGTGTGACCTTTGTTATTTCACGTTTACCGGAAACTGTAACGGAAACAGCTCCGCCGCCTACTGTTGCTGTAAACTCTTTTTCCTCAAGAGCTTTCTGGTTTTCTTCCATCTGACGCTGCATTTTCTGCGCCTGTTTCATAAGATTATTCATGTTTCCCGGCATACCCATGCCAGGAAATCCACCTCTTTTTGCCATAATACTTTCCTCCTGTTTTTTGTTTACGGATTTATGACTCCTCATCCGGGTCTTCTTCCACTACGATATCCATGTGGATATTCTCCCGAAGTGCATCGTCTACTGTGATCTGCGCGAGATTGGTGTGCTGATGTTTGTTGGCTACCAGCATATGTATCTCCACGCTTTTGCCTGTCCGGGCAGCAATAATGTCCTGAAGCTCTTTCTTCGCCTCCGGATTGTCTACATAATTCATCCCCAGAAAATCCTGGAATTCCACATAAAGGATGGGATCTCCTGTTTCTCCGTTATACTTGGGGACTGCACGCTGCAGGGACTGCTTGAAAAGTCCGGTAGTCTGACCCACGATGGCACGCCAGCCTGCCACGATCTTCTGAAGATCCTCAGGAGCTGCCTTCTGTGGTTTCTGCTGCTGTACCGTTGCTGTACCGGTCACTGCCGCCCCCGGTTCCCCGGCTCCACCGGCCTCGCTCTCCCGAACGATCACCTGCTGCACAGGCCGTTCCTCCATCTGCTTTTCCAGGACACGAAGCCTGTCAAGAACAGAGTCCAGATTTGTCTCCATGGCCGGTCTGCACAGCTTGATCAGTGCGATTTCCACCAATACACGCTTCTGGCTTGCAAAACGGATCTGATTGGACAGATCGGAAAAAATACGAATGTAACGCATCAGCGTCTCCACATCTGTCATCCCGCTCTCTTCCTTCAGAAGCTTCAGATTCTCAGAAGAAACATCAATGGCTTCCTCCGGATTTTCGGAAGTCTTCACAAGCAGAAGATTTCGCATATACCAGGTAAAATCTGATACAAACTGTCCCAGCTCCCGGCCGCCTGTGATCAGGTCCTCCAGCACATGGATGGAACCTGTCACATCGCCGGAAAGAACCTTTCGGAGAAGTCTGCTGAATACCTCTGTATCCACAGCTCCCAGAACATCCAGGACTTTATCATAAGTAAGCACCTGTCCCAGATAAAAGGAAATACACTGATCCAGAAGACTCAGGGCATCTCGCATGGACCCGTCGCCTTTTTTTGCCACATAGCGTACAGCCTTCTCCTCTGCTTCCACCCCTTCTGCTGTCAGAAGCTCGGAAAGTCTGGCAGCAATGGTATCAATGGATATCCGGTGAAAGTCATAGCGCTGACATCTGGACAGTATTGTGATCGGTATCTTGTGGGCCTCTGTAGTTGCCAGGATAAAAATAACATAAGAAGGCGGCTCCTCCAATGTTTTCAGAAGAGCATTAAATGCACCTGTTGAGAGCATATGCACCTCATCGATGATATAAACCTTGTATTTACCCTCTGTTGGACGATAAGCCACTTCCTCACGGATCTCACGGATGTTATCAACACCGTTGTTGGAGGCTGCATCGATTTCGATCACATTCATGGCAGTTCCCGCCTGAATGGCCTTGCACATGGCACATTCATTGCAGGGGCTGCCATTTACAGGATGTTCACAGTTTACTGCCTTCGCCAGGATCTTTGCAACCGTAGTTTTTCCGGTACCACGCGTTCCGCAGAACAGGTATGCGTGTCCGATACGGTTCGCCTTGATCTGGTTGGTCAGTGTTGTCACAATATGATCCTGTCCTTTTACATCGTCAAAATTGTCGGGACGAAATTTACGGTAAAGAGCAGTATAACTCATAAAACTCTCCTTCTCTTCGCCACAGTCGCCGCGGAAAGACTCCCGCGGCGGCCAGATGACTCATAATTCATTAATCGCCAAAACTGATTCCGATCTGTTTGGCTGCTTTTACAAGCTGATCCTTTGGAGATACCATCTTCAGCTTGCCTGCGCATTCAGCAAGAGGAACCCTCTTGATCTTGCCGTTGATGACACCGATCATAACACCGTATTCCTCATCCATGATCGCCTGCGCTGCACCGGCACCGATCCTTGTGGAAAGAACGCGGTCATATGCACATGGCTCTCCGCCTCGCTGCATATGTCCCGGAACTGTGATACGTACCTCACTTCCGGTCACCTGCTGGATCTGGTCTGCGATCTCATAGGATACAGACGGATATTTTTTCGCTCTTTCCGCAAGCTTTTCTTTGTATTTTTTCTTCGGAAGCTCTGCATCTTCTTTTGAGATAGCTCCCTCAGCTACTGCAAGAATGGTAAAACGCTTGCCTGCCTTGTTACGCTTCTGGATGGCTTCTACAACCTTATTGATATCGTATGGGATCTCCGGGATCAGGATCACATCTGCTCCGCCTGCAACACCGGCATTCAGTGTAAGGCTTCCGACCTTATGTCCCATGATCTCAACAATAAATACACGTCCATGAGATGCAGCTGTTGTATGGATGCAGTCAATGGCATTTGTTGCGATCTCCAGAGCGCTCTGGAAGCCAAAGGTCATATCTGTACCCCAGATATCATTATCAATGGTCTTCGGAAGATGGATGATATTCAGGCCTTCCTCGCGGAGAAGATTGGCGGTTTTCTGCGTTCCGTTTCCGCCGAGGATCACAAGACAGTCAAGACAGAGCTTATAGTAAGTCTGTTTCATGGCCTCAACCTTGTCCAGTCCCTTCTCATCCGGAACCCGCATCAGTTTGAATGGCTGTCTGGATGTTCCGAGAATAGTTCCGCCCTGAGTCAGGATTCCGGAAAAGTCCCTGGCTGTAAGCATACGGTATTTCCCGTAGATCAGTCCCTTATATCCGTCATCAAATCCATAAACCTCAAGGTTCTCAACGCTGTTGCTCAGACCCTTTACAACGCCTCTCATGGTTGCGTTCAGTGCCTGACAGTCACCACCGCTTGTCAGCAGACCGATTCTTTTAATCATAGCGTCCTCCATTCTGTGCCCTCTTATGTGCACATTTTATTTGTTGCTGTCTGCATATAAGACAGATATTCCACCTGACGTATTTCTGCAGAACAACTACTGTATCCTCTCTTTTCACAGAGTTTTACACAATATAATATTATAAAGCATTTTCAGGCAGTGTACAATAGCCAAAAAAGCACGAAAACAGCGAGTGTATTGATTGACTTTACCTGTATCTCATCGTAAAATAAAATTATCAGTAACTTTCGTATGTTTACAGAAAATTTTCATCTAGAAAGGAGAGTCCTATGAAAAAATTTCTCAAAAAACTATCCTGCGCTTTATTAGCCGCAGCCATGGTATGCGCCATGACTCCTCTCGCCGCCAGTGCAGCGATCAATTATTCCAAAACCCGGATCGTTTATATGCCCACATCCGGAAAGGACCTGGGATACGATGAGATCTCGATCAGCAATATTCCTGCTAAACAGAACATTCTCAAATCCAATGTTAAAGTAGTCAGCGGAGGATCTGTGATCGCACTGGATTACTTCGGTTCCAGCAGATTCAAAAGTACCACGGAGGCTTTCCGCAAGGGTGCAAAACCGTACACTCACTCCGATCATTTCTACAATATCGGTTTTGCCGTTAAAAAGCCCGGAACCGGAAAGATTTCCTTCAAGGTCGGAAACAAAACCTATACTTCCACCATCAAGGTGCTTCGTTATGTCAACCCGTTGAAATCCGTCTCCATCACAGGTGTAAAAGGCAATCTTGCCGGAAAATTCAAAAGATCCGGTCATAACGCCTTTCGTTACGCCAACAAGGCACAGAAGAATGCTGTCATGAAATGCACCGCTGCAAATGGCTGGAAGATCACAGGCGTTTCTTTCAACAACAACCGGACCCATACACAGTATAGTACCAATTACAACGCTCCTAATAGCGGGGCTTCTTCTTCCATGCTCCGTATCGGAAACCTTTCCGCGAAGCAGTCCGCCTATATCAGCTTCACCCTTCGCAACACCAAAAACGGGGCGGTACAGTACTGTACACTTAATATGAACTGATTTATTTCGGTCTGTACCTTGACAAATCTGGTTTCAGAGTCTATAATTAAATTCCGCGCAGCCGGGGAGATAGCGGTGCCCTGTACCTGCAATCCGCTACAGCAGGGGTGATGCCAATCTGAGGCTTGTATCTTGCAGAGCAGCCCTTTATAAGTGGCGTTGACGTCTGGGTCTTACGCAACAGGAATCTGTGAACCGTGTCAGGGCAGGAATGCAGCAGCACTAAGCAGAAGCTCTTGTGTGCCGTGAGGGTGCCTGGGCTGAGTTAACTGTAAAGGTAACGTCTGTGAGACCATTCCGAGGTGCGGCGCGCGTAAAAAAGGTTATAATATATGATCTCTATATAAACAGCATTCCCGCCGGGTCCGTCATTTATGACTGATCCGGCGGGATTCTTTGTACTATTATTTTATTTACAATATCCGGCAACTACCTGATTGATCAGCTTGCCGTCTGCCTTTCCCTTCAGATCTCCCATAACTGCCTTCATGATCTGGCCTTTATTTCCTGTTGCCAGAACATCTGCAAATTTCTCCTCGATATAAGCCTTGATCTCTGCTTCATCCATCTGCTTCGGAGCATATTTCGCAATGATATCATATCTTGCCTGATACTCCTCTTTCAGATCTGTACGTTCTGCAGGGCAGGTGTCGATCTGCTCTTTTGCTGTTTTCAGCTCTTTCAGGATAACTTTGTCTACAAGCTCTCCTTTGATGTCATCACGGCATCCCTCATCAATGGCAGCTTTTTTTACTGCTGCGATCAGTGCGGAAACTGCTTCCTTTGTTACCTTATCTTTGGCCTTCATTGCTGCTACCATGTCTTTTCTTAAAGCTTCAAGTTCCATTTTTTGTTCCTCCATTTTCTGTCGTTCCTGTATCAACGACTTTCGTTTGACCTGAATGGATTTTCTGTCTGTAATAGTGAAATCCATTTATGATTTTATTTTGATATTTTCACAGGATTCTGTCAAGAGTAAATCTCCCGGGATTTTTCGTTCTGTTCTGCTCTCTCTGACTGTGTCTGCCCGGCAAGGCGCTCTGCTTCCTGCTTCTTCAGGATTTTTGCCTGCTTCTTTTTCTCCCGCAGTTCCCTGAAAAATGCGGAAAGCATTTCGGAGCATTCCTCTTCCAATACCCCTTCCGTAATCTTTACCTGATGATTAAAGCCTTCGATCTGAAGAAGATTCATCACAGATCCGGCACAGCCTGCTTTCGGGTTCATACAGCCGATCACCACCTCATCGATCCTGGACTGTACCAGTGCACCGGAACACATCTGACAAGGCTCCAGCGTTACATACATGGTGCATCCCTCCAGACGCCAGTCTCCCAGCTTTTTACTTGCCTTTCGGATAGCATTAAGCTCTGCATGGGATAAGGTATTTTTATCTGTATTGCGACGATTGTAGCCTCTGGCTATGATCTTTCCCTCATGCACGATCACGCAGCCGATCGGCACTTCCTCCAATGCACGGGCCTTTTTTGCCTGGCGGATTGCCTCTTTCATAAAACGTTCCTGATCTGTCACGTTTTTACTCCTCCTGTAACTTCACATTCCGGAAAAAGCTCCGGGATTCTATCTGTTCAAACTAAGACTGCTCTCAGCCTTCTGTCCGTTCGATTATAGCTTTTCCGGTATTTCATGTCAATCTGCTGCAAAACAGATATTTGCACACAGCCAAAAACGCCACAGAAATTTCCACACTAATTTCTGCAGCGTTTTCTTATTGTATAACAGAAAAACGCAGACAACGGAAGCTCTCGCGAACTCCATTGTCTGCGTCAATGAATGCATTATATCTGCTTTTTTCCGGAAAGTCAAGCAGCCAGATTATTTGTGAAGTGACTCACCATTGGTAGCGATCACATCTTTATACCAATAGAAGGATTTTTTCTTATAACGGTTCCGTGTACCTGTTCCATCGTCGTTGCGGTCCACGTAGATGTAGCCGTAGCGTTTTTTCAGCTCTGCTGTAGATGCGCTGACAAGGTCAATGCAGCCCCAGGAGGTGTACCCCATAAATTATATGTTTTTTTCTTCCATGAGCAAGTCACCATCTCTGCTTACTGCTTTTCGCAGCTCCGCAGGAAACTTACTTGATTCGGTTAAAAAGGCTTGCAGCTTTTTTCGGGGGAGAGTATGCTTGTAGTATCATAAATAAGAGAAACAAGGGGATTTTCCTATGAAAATATGTGGATTTAACAAAACAACCCTGCTGGATTATCCGGGAAGGGTAGCCTGTACCATATTCTTAGGCGGTTGCAACTTCCGCTGCCCATTCTGCCAGAATGGAGCTCTTGTCGTGGAGCCTGACACCCAGCCTGAATATTCCCAGGAGGAAATCCTGGCTTTTCTAAAAAAAAGAAAGGGGATTCTCGATGGCGTCTGTATTTCCGGCGGTGAACCCACACTTGCACCGGAGCTGCCGGAATTTCTCAGCAGGATCAGGGAGCTGGGCTATGATGTGAAGCTCGATACCAACGGTTCCCGTCCCTCCGTGGTAAAAAATCTCGCAGCAGCTGACCTGATCAACAAGGTTGCCATGGATATCAAGGCCTGTCCTTCCAACTATCATGTGCTTACCGGTGTACATGCTGATCTGGATGGGATCCGGGAAACTGCCGGATGGCTGCTGGACGGACACCTTGATTATGAATTTCGTACAACAGTTGTGAGGGAACTTCATTCCGAAAAAGATTTTCAGGAGATCAGCCGATGGTTAAGCGGTGCAAAAGCTTATTATCTCCAGGCTTACCGGGATTCCGACGGAGTTCTGATACCGGGATTCTCTGCCTGCTCCGAGGAAGAAATGAAAAACTACCGGGATATCCTGTCTCAGACGATCCCGGTAGTAGAAATTCGTGGTATGGAGCTGTGATCTGCGGATTTGCAAAACTGTTTGCTTATCTGCATGGATGCCGAAATTTTTCTGATCAGATGTTAATAAAACAGTACCAGTATCCTCCCTTTCCGCCTGGGATATGAATATCCGGACATTCCTTAAAGTAGGGAAAGCCAAACATATTGGCCATAAACCGTTCCTGCTGGCTGTATCCACCGGGTACCCCCAGTATGTACTGTCCCCGGGGATTTCTGCACAGCAGAAGATGGCCGAAATTCTGATATCCGTACATGACAAAACGGTTGCTGCAGAAGCAGCCGTTTTTTCTGCATAAGGCACTGCAGTCCGATGGTCTGATCTTGCGGCAGTCTGTGAAATAGCCGTCGTTAAAGGGATCATCACAGGGTATTCCCGGAAGTGGACGAGATGGCTCCGGTCGCGATGGTTTCGGCGGATGCGGTGACGGCTGGCCTGGCCGTGGTGGTTCCGGCGGATGCGGTGACGGCTGGCCTGGTCGTGGTGGTTCCGGCGGATGCGGTGATGACTGGCCTGGTCGCAGTGGCTCCGGCGGATGCGGACTGGGAGCCTGATATGAATTTCCGGTTTCCGATGTCTTTAATACATCCTCCTGAATCTCCTCCACCGTCATGATCCTGTCTGACTCCTTCTGATTTTCCTGCACTTCTGGCAAGGTTCCATCTTTTTGATTTTCTTCTTCCTTTTCTTCCCGCTCTCTGCCTGTTTTCTCCGCCGCCTTCTGATATTCCGTTCCTGTTTTCTCCGTTTCCTTCCGAGATTCCGTTTCTTTTTTCTTCCACTCGCGGAAATTCTCCGGCCGGATCGGCTGATCATCCCATTCCGTTCCCCAGAATCCGCCGGCATCGGAGATCAGAAGCAGTCCTCCAAGCTCCTGAAGACTTTTTCCCATGCCTCCAATATCCCCTGTATCCGTCTCCAGTGCGCACTCGATCCGTTCCCGCCCGGTAACACAGCTTCCGATCAAAATACCATCCATCAGCCCTTCCTGCCGCACAAACCCATACACTCTGCACCGACTTCCAGGCTCCAGTCCAACGCAGCGCAGATGAACCTCCACCCGGCATTTTCTATCCCTGGCCTCCACCCTCACATAACCGCTGCTGCCATCTTTTTTTCCTTTCCGATACTCGTACACATACGCAACAAAACGCTGATATCCAGCCAACGCACGTCCCTCCGGTATTTCGGTTTCGTTAATATATATGAAGATCGAGAGAAATCATTCCATCAACTGAAAAAAGCTCCAGGATGTACAAACATAAAAAAGAACCCCTCAACCAAGGGATTCTCAAGCTGTTAGTCGAAGCGACAGGATTTGAACCTGCGACCTCTGCGTCCCGAACGCAGCGCTCTACCAAACTGAGCCACGCTTCGTTATTCTGTTTCAGTTGTTTGTGTGTTGCTCAACTGCAAGAGCTATTATATTAGAGTTTCTGTACTTTGTCAATAGAAAAAATTAAAATTTTTCAAAAAAATCGAATTTTTTCTTTTTTCCTGCTTCGGGCATGCATTTTCGCAGACCCGAAGCAGTTTTGGGAAAGGTTCTTTATAACATATCAAGTATATTCAAGTGAAATATATGCTTATTTCACTGTAACTGTTACCTTTTTTGTGATTCCGTTGCTGCTTACATAGATAACAGCTTTTCCTTTTTTCACACCTTTAACAACACCTTTGCTGCTTACAGTAGCAACTTTTGTATTGCTGCTTCTGTAGGTGATCTTTGCCTTTGAAGTAGCAACTGCCTTGATGGCTGTTGTTTTCTTTGCTTTTACACTTACAGCTGTTTTGGATGTGATCTTCAGGCTACCTTTTTTTACTGTGATCCTGCAGGTTGCTTTGTAGCTTCCGCATTTTACTGTAATTGTAGCTGTTCCTGCTTTTTTTGCTGTTACTTTTCCGCCTGCGCTTACCACTGCAACGGATTTATTACTGCTTGTATAAGTAACTTTTCCGCTAACGCCTGTTTTTTTCACTTTGATCTGGCTTGTTCCACCCACAAATACAGTCTTCGCTGAAGCCGAAGCTTTTACAGACGGCTTCTTAACTGTGATCTTGCAGGTTGCTTTATAATTTCCGCATTTCGCTGTGATCACAGCTGTACCTGCCGCCTTTGCAGTTACCTTTCCATTTGCGGCTACAGCTACAACAGATGGTTTACTGCTTGTATAGGTTACTTTTCCGGTAACACCTGCGGTCGTTGCTTTCAGCGTCACTGTAGCTGGAGATCCTTTTACATAAAGCGTCTTCGCTGATGCATTCAGTTTTACAGATGGCGTTTTTACAGTAAGCTTGTACTGTGCAGTTTTTCCTGCTGCAGATGTTGCTGTGATCACGGCTGTTCCTGCTGCTTTCGCAGTTACTTTTCCGTTCTCGTCCACAGATGCAACCGTTTCATTATCGGAAGCGTATGTTACATCCTTGCAATTCTCGCCTGTTGCTTCAAGCTGTCTGGAGCTTCCGATATAAAGAACTCCTGAATTTTCTTTAAAAGCAATCGTTCCATACACCAGCTGAACAGAAACATCTGCATGACCATCACTGGAAACTCTTACTGTATAGGTTTCATTTTCCGGTCTCGCTACAGTGGAATCCAGAGCAACCACTCCATCTGTAGTTACTGCATCCTGTACAAGATATGTTGTCTCTGAAGCATGTCCGACACCTGTTGTATAGAAAACAGATACCTTCGGATTTTTGTATTTATCAAGATTTGCAAGCTTAACATGGGTGCTGTCCGTAAATTCCGGAGAAACAGCCATCTCTTCTGTTGCCTGCGGTTTAACATAAATACCATCTGCAAATTCATATACATACGCGCCGTCTGCCATAATGTACGTGATCTTGTTTACGGTTTTTCCCTCAAGACCTGTATCTTTTGCAAAGGCAACCTTATACACCTTCAGCCACATCTCGTTCATATGACGCATGCCATATTTTCCGCCGTCTGTTGTTTCCAGGATCATTCCCTGAATCCCGGAGTTAACTGCAAAATCGGAATCACTCTTTGTATTGCGGAGATATTTTGTGCTGGTTTCTTTTACATCAATCTCATAATCTCCCCAGCGAGAAGATGTTTTGAGTGTTGCCTCCGCATCTGTCACAGTTGCTTTTACATTAAATTTTGTAGCACTGTATGTTCCATCTGTATTCAGTGTTTTATACTGCCCAGACTCTACCGTCGGAGTACGTCCCAGGGTGATCCCTGCTGCTTCTGTATATACTCCGCTTTCCGGAAGTTCTCCCGCTTCTGAAAGGATCTGCGCCTCTACATACGTTTTTGCATCTGTAGCTACATTAACCTTTTTTACTCCTGCGATCTCATAGCCATTTTCTGTCAGATTCTGAACATCTGCATTTCCGAAAGCAGTGCTTTTTCTGGTTGTGGCAGATGTAACGGAATCATATTTGCGGCTCGTTGCATCTCCTGCATAAAATTCCTCGTATGACAGAGATGCCGTACCGTAAAGTGTTCCTGTCAGTGCCTGATGTCCATTTGCCACCTTATAATAAATATCTGTTCCCGGAATCTGTGTATATCCATCCACCGCTCCCTTTACCCAGTAATAGGAAACATTGGAAACCGTGATCGGCTGACCTGTCAGTGTGATATTTTTTTTCATATCCACATAATTATCGCTAGAGATCATAACCGTATAGATCTCATCCCCGGCCCTGGATACACTGCTGTCAAAGGTTACCACCCCGTTCTCTGCCACTGCATGATCTACAACATATGTTGTCTTTTTACCATGACCACTTCCTGTTGTGTAGTATACGGAAACCTTAGGATTTTCATATTTGTCAAGGCCATCTACTTTAACCTGAGTTGTATTTTCTTTTACAAAAGCCGCCTGTACCTTCATTCCTGCTTCAGGCTGTTTTTTCACAAGAGGAGCTTTGTCTCCGAACTCATATACATAGGAACCGTCCGGAGTAATATAAGTCACCTTTGATATTTTTTCCCCGATAAGCCCGGATCCTGCTGAAAACGCAAGTTCGTAGGGCTGTACCCAGATTTCATAGGTATGACGAAGTCCTACCTTCTTACCACTGGCAGTTTCAAGGATCACTCCCAGTGTATTTCCGCCTACAGCAAAATCACCCTGTCTGGAATTGCGAAGATATTTTGTGCCGGCTTCTTTTACCACCAGCATGTAATCACCCCAGATCGACGGTGCCTGGATCTGGGCGGATGCATCTGTGACCGTTGCTTTTACATCGAATTTTGTTGCACTGTATGTTCCGTCTGTATTCAGAGTTTTATACTGTCCTGTTTCCTGTGACGGCGCTTCATTCAGCGTAATATCTGCTGCCTCTGTATAGACACCCTCTCTCGGAAGCTTGGAAGCAGCTTTCAGCGCCTGTGCATCTACATAGGTTTCCGCGTCCACTGCAACACTTACATTCTTCACACCCTGGATCTGATATCCGGAAGAGGTCACCTCTGTGCTGTCCTCATTAGCAAAAATCTGATTTTTACTCGTTGTTGCCGAAGTGATAGCGTCATAGCTCTCCTGAGTGGTATCCCCGGCATAAAATTCCGAATAACTTAAAGTTGTCGTTCCGTACAGTTTTCCGTTCAGAGCTGTCTGCCCGTCTGCTACTTTTGCATAAACGCCTGTTGTTCCTATCTGTGTATATCCCTCTGCCGGCTGCATGGACCAGAGATATTTCACTCCTGCAACAGTGATCTCAGAAGCATCCTGAAGAACCTCGCCTGCTTCTGCCATAAATGCTTCTCCATCACCGAATGCCTCTTCTGTATCCTCCTGGATCTGCGGTTCCTCTTCCTGTTGAATCTCTTCTGCTGAAATTTCTGCTACTTCTTCCTGAATAGCTTCTGCATCACTTTCTTCCGGCTCTTCCGACTGAATATCAGCTTCACCAACTTCCAGCTGGTCCTGGGAAACCGACTCCTAATCCTCGTTCTCTCCTTCTTCCTGTGCTGTCTCTCCTTGTGTTTCTTCTGACACGTCACTAAAAACTTCCGCCTCAGACGCCATTGCCGTTACCGGCACTCCTGACGCGATCACCGCTGAACTCAGAACGAGTGCAGCTGACTTCTTAAAAAGCTTCCACTTATGCATACCTGTCCTCCTCTTTGTCTTTTATATTACACGACTTTATACCAGATCATGACCTTACAGCTGCTCTGGTTAATTGAAATTTCTTCTGCAGGATATTCAACATATGTCAGTTTCTGCAGAAGTGCTCTGTCAAGCACGCTTTAGTTTGTCTAAACTAACATGTCGTCATTTTATCAATGCTTAAATTATTTGTCTATACATATCTGGCAAAAAAGCCTCGCGGTTATTGTTGTTTTTTTCTCAACTAAAAATTGTTTTCAAAATATTTATATTATTATCTAATATTTCAAACAAAAAAAGTATATATTCCAAGACATCATTTCAGGAAATGCAACAGCCATTGCCATTTCCTCCGGCATTCTCAGATCATATACTTTTTTATATTTCTATATTTTTGCTTTCTTTTATGCCCAGCGGCTCTTCTGTTCTTCGCAGATACTGTTCCACTGGCAGTTTCCACAGATTTCCTTACGTTTATCTGCCGCAAGGATTTTTTCCTGGACTTTTTTTGTAAATTCACTGAAGTGCAATGTCTGTCCGGCCTTCAGTCCACATTTTTCCAGCACGGCATTGTCATACTCTGCCACTTTATCTCCGGCTTCACAATGTCCGCCCAGATTATTCGGACAGGCAGAGCAGATCTCATCCGTATCCACATGAAGCCTTATTTTCTTTCCCTCCAGAAAAATCTTCAGCATCTCGGCCATATGTGCAGTAAAACCGTTACTGTAGCCTTCCCCCTTAAAATACGCCAGGCACATACCATGATGAGGGCGCAGAGGAATGACTATTTCCTCTGTGCCCTCATCAGAAGCATATGCCGCAGCACTGCTTTTATCTTGCATATTTACGTACCTTTCCTGATAAAACATAAGCCAGTGCGATCTTGATAAGATCCGGAATGATAAACGGGAACACACACCAGCCAAGAACTGCCATAAGACCTACCGGACCTGTGCTTCTTGTGTAAGCAAACATAAACCATGCGGTTCCAAAGGCATAGCATACGATCAGTCCAACGACCATGGAAATGATCTGAACAACCGGCTTTCTGCCAAAAACGTGCTCAATTGCCCACATAACAAGTGCGGAAAAGATAAATCCAATGATATATCCACCTGCATTTCCGAGAAGAGCTCCAATGCCTCCGGAAAATCCTGCAAAAACCGGAACTCCTACTGCTCCAAGAAGAACGTAAACCAGAACTGCCAGAGTTCCTCTTTTTCCTCCAAGCACACCAACTGCCATAAATACTCCGAATGTCTGCAGAGTAAACGGTACCTGTGCCGGAATGGAAATCCATGAGCAAACTGCCATCACTACTGCAAAAACTGCAATGTAAACAAGATCATACGTCTTGCTTCTGCCTGCTGCCACTGTTGTCATAATAATCTGTATCCTCTCTTTCCTTTTCTGCTTTTCCTGTCGGAAGATCATTCCTGTCCTTTATAAATGATATCCGCTCTTTCGCTGTTAACAATTTAACACAGCAGGATTTTAATGTCAACTTAATTTTATTTTTTAAGTTTACATTTTGCAATGCCGTTTACAACTATGTAAACCTGCCATTTACAAATGATATTGTCAATTTTCACTTTCAAATTCCCCTCTCTGATGCTATACTGAAACCAATGAGTTTTCAGCAAAAAGGGGGATTTTTCCACATGGATATACACGATATTCATAACATCAGCACCAACTGCACACGGACTGAATTTGTAGGGACCGCAGTCCTTGACACAATCGGACTCGTGATCTCCGGAGTTGATGATTCTCTGCTTAAAAAGATGAACGTAGGTACCCAATACCACTGTCTGGGGCTTTTCAGTTCCCGAACAGGCGCTGCCGGTCAGATCACAGCTATTGACGATGCAGTAAAAGCCACAAATACAGAAGTCCTTTCCATTGAACTTCCAAGAGACACCAAGGGCTGGGGCGGTCATGGAAACTATATCGTCCTTGGCGGAAATGATGTATCCGACGTGCGTCACGCCATTTCTCTGGCTCTGGAACTGACTAACAAATATGCAGGTGAGGTCTACATCAGCGAATCCGGCCACTTGGAGTTTGCTTTTTCCGCAAGTGCAGGTCCTGCTATCCATAAAGCCTTCGGCACACCTCTGGGTGAAGCATTTGGTTTCATGGCAGGTTCTCCGGCTGCTATCGGTCTTGTGATGGCAGATAATGCCGTGAAATCCGCAGCAGTATCCATTACACAATATATGACTCCGAATATCGGTACCAGTCATTCCAATGAAGTGATCATCGCCATCTCCGGTGATGCCAGTGCTGTAAAAGCTGCTGTACTGGAAGGCCGTCAGACAGGCCTTGAGCTTCTCATCGGTATGGGAACCTATCCGGAGATCCCGGGTACGCCGTATCTGTAAAATCTCCGGATTGCAGGAAATTTGTGAATTTCCACACACTACACTTCACGAAACACATATCTGCGTCATGCATACAAAAGCAGCGCTGCAGGGATCAGCATACGATCCTGCAGCGCTGTGTTTCTCTTAAATATTCTCCTATGGATTTTTCCGGATCAGCCCACCTGATATACATCTGCAGACTGAAGTCCGAAGCTTAATGCCTCAGAATGGCTTCCACAATAGATATCCACATGTCCGTAAGGAGTTCCCAGATCCTCTACCGTATAAACAGTGCCGTTGATCAGAAGCTTGGTCCCAAACGGAACACCTGCCATAGCAACGGTACGTCCTGCTGTCGGAACTGTTCCGCTGGCTGTAAGATTGCCGGCTGTACCGCAGCACTGTGCACAGTTGCAGTATGCGGTCAGTGTAAAGTTTCCAAGATATGTTCCCTGACTGAAAGAACCGGAATCGGACGTATCCGCAGAGGCATCTTCCGTCTCCTCGGAAGCTGTCTCATCATTGGAAACCTCCTCAGAAACCTCCTCCTGGGAGCTGTCCTCGGAAACATCTTCGGAACTTCCGGACTGTACATCATCCGCTTCCTCTTCCTCCTCTACAACAATGTCTGTACTTGTAGAGCTACTGGAAGACTCGGTTGTATCCTCCTCCGGATCATAGCCATAATCATCGTCAGAATCAGCCTCTTCACTGTCCTCGTTATCCTGATCGGCTTCTTCCTGGGCTGCCGCTTCTGCTGCCTGTCTCTCAGCCTCTGCTGCCGCTTCAGCCTTAGCTTTCTCTTCTGCAGCCTTCTCCGCCTCTGCCTGCTGTACCAGAGCGGTAATACTGCTGTCTGCATTACTGATATCTGCCATCAGCTGCTGAGCCTCTTCCTGGCTGGCGCTGATCTGGTTTACATAAGAGTTAATATCATCGCTTGTGCTGGAAGCCATGGACTGCACTTCCTGCTGTTTAGCTGCACGCTCCGTCATCAGATCATCGATCTCTGCGGACTCCGTCTCAACCTTTTTCTCATTCTCCTGGATATTCTTCTGAAGACTCACATATTTATCCAGCATGTCTCTGTCGTATGTAGAAATCTGTATCGCATTCTCCGCGCGATTGAGGAATTCTGCAAGGCTTTCGGAAGAAAGCAGTGTCTCCAGTGCGGAAGTTCCGGCATTTTCATACATATATGCGATTCGAAGCTTCATGGATTCATACTGATCTGCAGAAGCTTTCTTTGCTTTTTTCAGTTCTTTTTTTACTTTATTTAATTCATCTTCCTTCTCAGCAGCCTGGATACTAAGCTCAGAAATGCTGTTGGTAAGATCCTCATACTGTGCGTTTAAATCAGCCAGATAGCTCTCCAGCTCCTGCTTCTTGCTCTCCAGTGTGCCGATGCTGCTCTGTACCTGCGCAAGACCCTCCTCAGCGGCCTGTTTCTCCGCCTGTGCCTCTGCGATCGCAGCGTCTGTACCTGATGCATATACGGTGCTTCCCATGGAAAGGGTCAGCATACCTGTAAGCAGTAATGTGAAAACTTTTCTATTCTTCATATAAACACCTTTCGTCCTTTCATGGATTCTAGTATAACACATTTTTCATAAAAAGCAATAATTTTATTTTATTTCTGTAACAAATACGTAATAATTTAAATTTTTATGAACTGAAAAGCGTTTTTTTGTTTTCCGGAGCATAAAAAAACTGCCCTCTCACAGATTTATCTGTAAAACGGCAGTTTTTATTCTATGCTGTTTCAATCCAAAGATCATCAGCTACGAGAATACTTCTCTGATGTAATCCCCCCTGAAGCTACTTCTCTTACTCCGCAGCCTCCATAAGAACCTCATTCTCAGCTTCCTCAGCCATTACTTCCTGATACTTGTCCAGGATGATCGTCTGGATCTGCTCTCTTGTTGCTGAATTGATCGGATGTGCGATGTCACGATATTCACCGTCGCTTGCCTTACGGCTTGGCATTGCGATGAACAGCCCCTTCTCACCTTCGATCACCTTGATGTCATGTACCACAAACTCATCATCTATTGTGACAGACACAACGGCCTTCATTTTCCCTTCTTTTGCTACCTTCCTCACACGTACATCTGTAATATTCATTGCTACTTGCCCCTTTCATTTCGCTAACCGTATCTGCGGAAAACTGATCTTCCGCATTTATAATACGTAGCGTTCGTTTTTCTCTACGACGATCTTCACTTCTCCTTCTTCGCCGCAGTAATATGAATTCGCCCGGATGGTATCCCGGCTCTCAACAATGCAATTCTCAATATGCGTATTATCTCCAAGATATACGTCATTAAGGATCACAGAGTTTTTGATCACACAGTTATTTCCTACAAATACATCACGGAACAGAACAGAATTCTCCACAGTTCCGTTGATGATACATCCGCTGGACACCAGACTGTTCTTCACAGTTGCACCCGGATTGTACTTAGCAGGAGGTACATCTGCGATCTTGGTTTTGATCGCCGGCTCCTGTTTGAAGAAATAGTTCCGGATCTCCGGTTTCAGGAAATCCATATTTGTCTGATAATAAGCCTCTGCAGTAGAGATATTATTCCAGTAGTTATCAATCTTATATCCGTAAATCCTCTTCAGATTTTTGTAACGGATAAGAATATCATTTACAAAATCATGCCTTCCTTCCTGGGCAGCACGCTCGATCAGTTCGATCAGCTGCCTTCTTCGGATGACATAGATACCAGTAGATACCGTATTATAGGAGGAAACGATCGGTTTCTCCTCAAATTCCTCGATCCGACAGTCCTCATTCATGCGAAGAACACCAAATCTCTCAACCTGGCTCTGATCCTTGCATGTAGTACATACAACGGTAACATCTGCCCGCTTTGCGATATGATACTCCAGGACTTTATTGTAATCCAGCTTGTAGATTCCATCGCCGGAAGCGATCACCGCATAGGGTTCATGACTGTTCTTTAAAAAGCTCAGGTTCTGATAGATCGCATCTGCAGTACCCTGATACCATAAGCTGTTATCTCTGGTAATGGTTGGAGTAAAGACATAAAGTCCTCCCTGTTTTCTTCCGAAATCCCACCATTTGGATGAACTTAAATGCTCATTAAGGGAACGGGCATTATACTGTGTCAGCACAGCAACTTTCTGGATATGTGAATTTGCCATGTTGCTGAGGGCAAAGTCGATCGCGCGGTAACTTCCTGCAATAGGCATTGCCGCGATTGCTCTTTTGTTTGATAATTCTCTCATGCGGTTATTATTACCGCCTGCCAAAATAATACCTATCGCTCTCATTCTTTCCCACCGTCCTTTGCTGCAATTACCTGGCCGGCTGCCAGTTCTCCGTCAGGGTAGTCTTCTTTTGTTGTAACACCGGCGATAGCGGTATTCTTACCGATTTTGACACTGTCCGGAATCACGCTGTTTTCGCCGATAGCCACAAGTCCAAAGGAATATACAGCCGGTTTCAGAACATTCGGTGCCTCCTCGCCGCATCCGATCACAACATTATTTCCGATGACAACATCTTCTGCCACGATGGCTTTATCCATAACAACGTTCTCACCAACTGCTGTATTCTTCATGATAATAGAATCACGGATCACACTGCCCTTACCGATGATAACATTCGGACCGATCACTGAATTATGTACTTCACCATAGATTTCTGTTCCCTCACCGATGATACACTTGTCCACAACTGCATCTGCGGAAATATACTGTGGCGGGATCACATCTCCCTTGGTGTAGATCCTCCAGAATTCCTCATAAAGATTAAACTCCGGAATGATATCGATCAGCTCCATATTTGCTTCCCAGTAAGAACCAAGAGTTCCTACATCTTTCCAGTAGCCGTTGTACTCATAAGCAAAAAGGCGCTGCCCCTTCTCTTTACAGTACGGAAGGATATGTTTACCGAAGTCACAGCCATTCTGATCCTTCAGGGCGATCAGTGCTTCCTTCAGAACCGGCCATGAGAAAATATAGATACCCATGGATGCAAGATTGCTGCTTGGATGCTCCGGCTTCTCCTCAAACTCAGTAATACGGCTGCTCTCATCAGTAACCATAATACCAAAACGGCTGGCTTCCTCAATGGGAACCGGCATACACGCGATCGTAATATCTGCCTTGTTCGCCTTGTGGAAATCCAGCATCACTTCGTAATCCATCTTATAGATATGGTCACCGGAAAGGATCAGTACATAATCCGGGTTATACTGCTCCATATAAGCCAGATTCTGATAGATCGCATTGGCAGTTCCTGTGTACCATTCACTGCTTGTGCTCTTCTCATACGGAGGAAGGACTGTGACACCGCCTTCATTGCGGTCAAGATCCCACGGAATACCGATACCGATATGTGTATTCAGGCGGAGAGGCTGGTACTGTGTCAGCACACCCACCGTGTCAATTCCCGAGTTAATACAATTGCTCAGTGGAAAATCGATGATACGATATTTACCACCAAAAGCGACTGCCGGCTTTGCAACCTTTTCTGTCAAAACTCCTAACCTGCTGCCTTGCCCACCGGCCAAGAGCATGGCAATCATCTCTTTCTTAATCATGCGATCACCTCTTGTATGTTATGATTATTCCATTATAGCATACTTCACTGTATTAGTGAACATTTTTTACAATTATTTTAGCTGTATTTTACTTTTTTTATCGCTATTGTATATTATAAATTGGTAAGACTCATCATTTTTTTCATTTCTCTGGTAATTTTCAACATTTTTCGATGTTATTTTCTGGTTACTTTTATATTCCGGAAAAAACCGCTTTTTTAGCCAAAAGAACCACTTTTCAATTGTTTCTGTTGGCGTTATAATAAAACAGACAAAAGAGCTACGAAAATAACATATATATAAGGAGATTATTATGTATCAGATAGACTTTCATAAACCGCTCCATATTCATTTCATCGGGATCGGAGGCATCAGCATGAGCGGCCTTGCCGAGATCCTTCTGGAAGAAAATTTCCGGATTTCCGGTTCCGATGCCAAATCCAGCCCGCTGACCCGCACACTGGAAGAACGTGGCGCTGTGATCTATTACGGACAGCGCGCTTCCAACATCAAGGATGATGTAGATGTGGTTGTCTATACAGCAGCGATCCACCCGGACAACCCGGAATTTGCCTGTGCGAAAGAAAAAGGGCTTCCAATGCTCACCCGCGCAGAGCTTCTGGGACAGATCATGCGGAACTACGATACACCGATCGCAATTTCCGGAACCCACGGAAAAACCACTACTACTTCCATGGTTTCCCATATCCTTCTTGAGGGTGACTGTGATCCTACCATCAGTGTTGGCGGAATCCTTCCTGCTATCCACGGAAACATCCGCGTTGGAAATTCTGAGACCTTTATCACAGAGGCATGCGAATACACCAACAGCTTTTTAAGCTTCTTCCCTAAGATCAGTGTGATCCTGAACATGGATGCCGATCATCTGGATTTCTTCAAGGACATCGATGACATCCGCCATTCCTTCCGGAAATTTGCAGAGCTTCTCCCTGCTGACGGCACTCTGATCATCAACGCCGACACACCGGAGTATGAGACGATCACCCGGGAGCTTCCATGCAATGTTCTTACCTATGGTCTGGAGCACGATGCCGATTACACCGCAGCAGACATTACCTGGGATAAATACGGACATCCTTCCTTCTCCGTTCTCTTCCGTGGCAAAAAGATCGGCAGCTATTATCTGCGTGTACCGGGTATCCACAACGTATCCAATGCACTGGCCGCCATTGCCGTAGGACGCCTTCTGGACCTTCCGAATGATGTGATCGTCAAAGGTCTCGGAAGCTTTACCGGTACAGACCGTCGTTTCCAGTATAAAGGTGAGATCGGCGGTATTACCATCATTGATGATTACGCACATCATCCAACCGAGATCGAGGCAACCCTTCATGCTGCAAAGAATTATCCGCATCAGAAGGTATGGTGTGTATTCCAGCCTCATACCTACACACGTACCAAAGCTCTTCTTCCGGAATTTGCAAAAGCGCTGACTCTGGCCGATCATGTTGTACTGGCTGATATTTATGCCGCACGTGAAACAGACAATCTTGGTATTTCTTCCCAGGATCTCCAGAAACAGATCCAGGAACTTGGAACCCCCTGCGAATATTTCCCGACTTTTGATGAGATCGAGAGCTTCCTCTTAAAAAGTTGTGCACATGGTGATTTGTTGATAACTATGGGCGCCGGAGACGTTGTAAATATTGGAGAACACCTTCTCGGAAAATAATTATCCACATTATCCACATGCTTATGCACATTTCAGACGTGCCTGGCATGTGGATTTTTTTGTGTATAACCTACTTGACATAATTCAACAGCCAAATTCAACAAATACCGCATTTTTCTTACAAAATTAAGGTTTTTGTTAGTTGCTGATAATGTTATCCTCAAAGTTTTCCACACTATCCACATTTTCCACATGGAAATTAGTGCACAACTTCTGTGAAAATAGACTATTCTCAAGTAAAAGCGGTTGTGCTATAATCCTTTTTAGCATGGCGGACTTTGGGATATCACCTGAAATATCTGCTGTATTTTAGAAAGGGAGCTGCTGATCATGAGCCTGATTTCACTTCAGAATTCCTCTGAACTGGAGGTAACGATTCTTTCCAATCGCTTTATTGACAATTTCATGCCTCGTGCCAACGGGGAGTTCGTAAAGGTATATATCTACCTTCTCCGGATGGTATCTGCCGCTCCTTCTTCTTTCAGCCTGGAGCATATGGCAGACAGCCTTTTCTGCACGGAAAGAGATATTTCCCGTGCGCTGAAATACTGGGAAGGTGAGAAACTGATCGCATTAACCTATACTGCAGATCAGAAGCTTTCCGGGATCACTTTGCTGGAACCCTTTGCGGATACCGGTCATAGAGAGAGCAGCGCTTCCGTGGATACTTTCACCGGTTCCGGCAATTCTGCTTCCGTTTCCGGGAACACGGATCCGGGAGTCCCAAGCTCCGCTGATTACATTCTCAGTCTCACTCCTGACCGGATCAGAGAACTTAAGCAAAACGAAGAGATCAGTCAGCTTCTCTATATCACAGAGCAGTATCTGACCAAAACACTGACGCCTACAGAAATGCAGAAGATCCTTTTTTTCTATGATGAACTCCATATGTCTGCGGATCTCATCGAATATCTGGTGGAATACTGTGTTTCCAGAGGCCGCAAGAGTATGCGTTATATTGAAACTGTTGCACTCGCCTGGGCAAAAGACGGCATCACCACCGTCGAGATGGCCCGGGATGCCAGCTCCCGTTTTTCCAAGGATTATTACACGATCCTGAAGGCTATGGGGATCAGCGGCCGCAATCCTGTTGATAACGAGATCACTTACATTGATACCTGGCGCAAGACCTACGGTTTTGATCTGGAGCTGATCCAGGAAGCCTGTAGCCGTACTGTCCTTTCCACCGGACAGCCCAGTTTCCAATATGCAGATAAGATCCTCTCCGGCTGGAAAAAGAAAAACGTACATACGCTGGAGGATATCCGGCTTCTGGATGCCGCACACAAAAAACGCCAGCTTGAGAAATCCGTTTCCAGGAAGAAGCAGCCCCAGACTCAGCCTCAGAATAGCAACCGCTTCAATAATTTCCACCAGCGTGATTATGATTTTGCGGAATATGAGAAACGTCTTTTAAATAATCAGTAACAGAACCTGGAAGGAGCGCTTTATGCCTTTACAGAATTTTCAATATGATACTATAATGAGAGAATACAGCCGCCGGCAGGCACAGAACCACCGTATTCTGGAGGAGCACACAGCCGAAGCCTACGGAAAGATCCCCCGTCTGAAAGAGATTGATGACGAGGTGGCAACTTTAAGTGCTGACAAAGTCCGTCGCCTTTTAAACGGCGAAGAAAAGGGAACTTCGGATCTGAAGGCAGCCATCCAGGAGCTTTCCGATGAACGGATCACCCTTCTTGTTGCAAACGGCTTTCCCGGAGACTATCTGGAGATGCCTTACACCTGCCCTGACTGTCAGGATACCGGCTATATCGGCAGCCGAAAATGCACCTGTTTTAAAAAAGCTGAGATCGAACTGCTTTATGCACAGTCCAATCTGAATGAAATTCTCGAAAAAGAGAATTTTGACAGCTTTTCATTTGACTATTATTCTGCTACAATAAAAAACGAAGCCACGGGACTGTCTGCCCTGGAAACAGCCAGACGGGCCTATGACACTGCACAGCGCTTTGTGCAGAACTTCGACCATAAATTTGAAAACCTGTTTTTATATGGTGATACCGGTGTGGGAAAAACCTTTCTTTCACACTGCATCGCCCGAGAGCTTCTCAGATCCACCCACTGTGTCCTGTACTTTTCCGCCTACGATCTTTTTGATATGATGGCTACGAATTCTTTTTCCCGAAAAGATACCGGCACAGACGAGGAACTGATCTATGACTGTGATCTTCTGATCATTGATGACCTGGGAACGGAGCTTACCAACAGTTTCGTATCTTCACAGCTTTTTCTCTGTCTCAATGAGCGGATCATGCGCAGGAAATCCACGATCATTTCCACGAATCTGACGCTCAAAAATTTCTCGGATACCTATTCCGAGAGAACATTTTCCCGAATTGCCAGCAACTATCAGATGATATCGTTGATCGGGAAAGACATCCGTATACAGAAAATATTTTTAGGAGGAAATTAAAATGGCACAGGTAAATACAAAAGATTTTTCCACACTCCCGGTAGGAAGACTTGGACTGATTCCCCTTCAGAGCTGCAGCTCATTAGGCGCGAAGGTGAATGACTGGCTGGTCAAATGGCGTGCCGAAAGACAGTATCCTGGAATGGACTCCTTTGCATTCGAGGGATACAAGCGCGATTCTTACATTATTGACGCCAAGACTCCACGTTTCGGCTCCGGTGAGGGTAAATGCACCATCAACGAATCTGTCCGCGGTGATGATATCTACGTAATGGTAGATGTAACAAATTACAGCTTATCCTATCCGATCGGACCTTACACGAATCTTATGTCCCCGGATGATCATTTCCAGGATATGAAGCGTGTTATCGCCGCTGTAGGCGGAAAAGCCCGCAGAGTCAACGTGATCATGCCATATCTCTATGAGAGTCGCCAGGACAAACGTGTCGGAAGAGAGTCTCTTGACTGTGCCAATGCACTTCATGAGCTGATCGATATGGGTGTTGAGAATATCATCACCTTTGATGCACATGATTCCCGTGTACAGAATGCGACTCCTCTTCATGGTTTTGAGACTGTACAGCCATCCTACCAGTTCATCAAGGCTCTTCTTAATAATGAAAAGGGACTTCATATCGACAAGGATCATTTCATGACGATCAGCCCGGACGAAGGAAGCATGAACCGTGCGATCTATCTCGCCAATGTCCTCGGTGTTGATATGGGTATGTACTATAAACGTCTGGATTACTCAAGATATGTAAACGGCCGTCATCCGATCGCAGCATATGAATTCCTCGGACCAAAGATCGAGGGCAAGGATATGATCCTGATCGATGATATGATCTCCTCCGGTGATACGATCATTAAGATTGCGTCTCTCCTGAAAGAGAAAGGAGCAGGCAGAGTTTACATCTGCTCTACCTTCGGATTCTTTACCGATGGTCTTGATAAATTTGACGATGCTTACAAGAAGGGCTACTTCGACAAGCTCCTTACTACTAACCTGGTTTATCAGTCACCGGAGCTTCTTGAGAAGCCATACTACATCAGCTGCGATATGAGTAAATATATTGCTCTGATCATTGATACGCTGAACCATGATACCTCTGTCAGCCACCTTCTGAATCCGGTAGACAGAATCAAACGCTGCGTAACAAATTACATGAGCCAGCATGAGAAATAAATAAATAAATCATAACGCACGCAAAGCGGCTGCACCTTCTGAGAACGATATAACAGTCTCTCAGAAAGCGCAGCCGCTTTATATTTCTGTAACAGACGGATATCCATGATCCGCATCTGCTGTCTGCTTTGCTTTTGATCTTTATGCTGAAATCTTCCTGCAAAAGCTCACATAGGAAGCTTCTGATAGGGAATCCTCTCTTTATCCAGGATCTCCATTTCTCTTTTATGGCAGGTACTTATGATCACCTGTCTGTTTTCTTTATGCAGCCACCTGAGAGCCGCTGCAAGACGTTCTTCATCATACATGCCAAATACATCATCCAGGATCACAGGGAACGGTTCCTCTTTGCAGAAAAGCTCTCCTGCTGCCATACGAAGGGCAAAATAAATCTGCTCCAGTGTCCCGCGGCTCAGTCTCTCAATGGATACGATACGCTCCCCTGTGTTCACAGACATATGCAGTGCCTCATCCATCAGAACCTCGTGGTATCTGCCACCGGTGATCTCACTTAATATCTCAGATGTACGTTTTTTCAGACGGACCCCTACCTGATCCGTAATGTTTCCGGAAAGTGCCTCAATCGTCTCCATAGCCATATTCAGCGCCTGGATCTCCGTTTCCTCCGGAGTGATCACTTCTGTGTTTTCTTCACATTCCGTCAACTCTGCCTGCAGGTTCTCCAGCGCTGTATGCTTCTCTTCGTAGTCACTGTCCAGACTGTTCCGGTTCCAGGTCAGCTCCTCATGTCTGGAAAGCCAGCGCTCTCTCTGACGTTCTCTCTTATTCAGCTCCCTGCTGAGCCGTATGCGAAAAAACAATGCCGCTACAGAAATCGCCGCAGTTGCCACGCCTGCCAGAACGCTGAAAATGACCTGCCCGGAAAAAGCCGCCAGGCAGCTGGTACCGGCAATCCCACCAAGCAGCACAACTGCCAGAACTGCATCCGCCAGCTCCCGCCTTCTTTTTACACGATCGATCCGAAGCTCAAGAAGATCCTCAGTACTCCGTTCTCTGGTCCCTATGTTCATCCCGTCCTGCTGCTGCATGATCCGATCACGCTTCTCATCCAGTTCACGGATCTCTCTGCGGATATATTCCATGTTTGCGGAAATCTTTTCTTTTTCCTTTTCCAGCTCCTTTTTTCGCCGGGCCGCTTCTGTCAGATATCCTTTTCTGGACATTTTCAGCATCTGCATGGCTCGTCCCATGTCAATGGAACTGTCACCGGTTCCCTGATAGCTGGCCATGTAATTCTGCAGTTCACGTACGAGATCTTTTCCTGTAACGCTTTTCAGCTGTGCCACAGACACCGTATTATCATAAACTGCCTCACTTACATTTCCCAGAATAGTCCCAAGAGCTCCCTGTTCCGCATCCACAAGACTGCCATCATCTTCACAGAGAAGCTCTCCCAGCTTCTTTTCTTTATAAAAATTCCTGGTTAGACGATACTTCTTCCCCTTGCTTGTGAACCACATGATCCCACCATATTCTGCCGGATTTTCCCATGGTTCATATTTTGTATATGTATCGTTCAGAGCAGCCTTTCCCCGCAGTCTGCGAACGCCGTAAAACATGGAGCGGATAAATGTATGTGTGGTAGTTTTTCCACTCTCATTTTCACCGTAAAGTACGTTGATCCCAGGCGAAAGCTCCATATCCTTGTCCCGGATCTTCCCGAAATTTTTTATTTTTAAACGTCTGATAACCATCTTATGCTATCCTCCTGTGCTGCCCCTTTATCGCCGGCTGCCTGTCTCAAGCAATGCCTGAAGCCCATAATACAGCGCCTTTTTTTCCACGGTATCCATACCCTTTTTGGCCAGAAAATAGCCGATATAATCACCGATCAGAGTACCGCTGTAGCGTTTGTAGAGCTCACCAAGATCATACGCCGGCCAGGATTCATCCACAACATCGGTAACATTTCCGAGACTTTTCAGTTTCTCAGGGATCAGAAGAAGATCCGGCGAATGCATTCCCTGAAGAACGATCCTGTAGATATTCCTTCCTCCTCTGCGGAAAATCTGGGATTTTACCGCTTCTTCCAGAGATATCTGTGTAGTTTCCTCGTGAAGTGTCATTACCAGCTGCTGATAGGAACGACAGGCAAAGGGAACGAACTCTGTACGGATCCTTCCGTTAATCAGTCGTCCCTCCATATATCCATGTTCCCCTGTATCATTCCTGTCAATGGGCTCCAGAGCCCCGGAAAAGGCCGCTTGGTCACGGATCAGGATCTGCGGCTTGTGGATATGCCCTAACGCCACATAATCGAAGCCTGACGCCGCCAGAGCTGCTGCACTGAGAGGAATATGCTTCTCATCGCCGCCATGGGCCAGCAGAATATGGATTCCTTCTTTCTGGACAGGGACAGCCTGATCATAAAGTCCGTCTTTTATTTCCCGGTCATAGTAACTCAGTCCATATACATAGACATCAAGCCTTGGATCTTTAACGCAGGTCAGTTCCCTGCTCCTGAAAAATATAACATTGGAATTCCACTCAAACGTATTATAAAAAGAATCTCTGCTTATAAAATCATGATTTCCTGCCATCAGATACACTCTGGTATCCGGGATAGTGGAAAACAGATAATTTACTTCCTTAAGCTCTCTCATAAGAGGCTGGCGGTGGAACAGATCTCCGGATATAAATAGCAAATCCACCGGATCTTCGCGGATGCCCGCAATAACCCGGCGGAAAGTGCTCCAGATTTCTTCCTCCCGCTCTTTGCTCCACGGGCAGCCCCTGTCGGGAACCGCGCCCAGATGCACGTCTGCAAGATGAATAAATCTCATAATGTTCTCCCTTGTGTGTCAGTCACACATATCAATACCTGTTGCCAATTTCTCTCTGCTGTTCTCTGATCTCAGGAGCACAGAACGTCCTGCTGTGCAAAAGTGTTCTGATCAAAGATCGCAGTTCTTTACAGTTCTCGGGAATGGGATCACGTCACGGATGTTGCCCATACCTGTAAGGTACATGACACATCTCTCAAATCCAAGACCAAAGCCGGAATGACGTGTGGAACCATATTTACGAAGATCCAGATAGAAATCGTAATCCTCCGGTTTCAGACCCAGCTCATCCATACGTGTTCTCAGCTTGTCGTAGTCATCCTCTCTCTGGCTTCCTCCGATGATCTCTCCGATTCCCGGCACCAGACAGTCCATAGCCGCAACTGTCTTTCCATCCTCGTTGAGTTTCATGTAGAATGCCTTGATCTCCTTCGGATAATCTGTAACAAATACCGGTCTCTTGTAGACCTGCTCTGTCAGATAGCGCTCATGCTCTGTCTGAAGATCACATCCCCAGAATACCTTGTAATCAAATTTGTCATTGTTCTTCTCAAGGATCTCAACAGCCTCTGTATAGGTCACATGTGCAAATTCAGAATTAAGCACATGGTCCAGTCTGTCAAGAAGCCCCTTGTCAATGAAGGAATTGAAGAAGTTCATTTCCTCCGGTGCATTCTCAAAGACATAACGGATCACGTATTTCAGCATAGCCTCTGCAAGCTCCATAGCGTCCTGAAGGTCTGCAAACGCACACTCAGGCTCGATCATCCAGAACTCAGCTGCATGACGGGTAGTGTTGGAATTCTCAGCACGGAAGGTCGGTCCGAATGTGTAGATATTGCGGAATGCCTGTGCATAAGTCTCTCCGTTCAGCTGTCCGCTTACGGTAAGGTTTGTCTCCTTTCCGAAGAAATCCTGTGAATAATCAACACTTCCATCCTCTGTCAGCGGAATATTCTTCGGATCCAGTGTTGTTACCTGGAACATCTCTCCTGCACCTTCACAGTCACTTCCTGTGATCAGCGGTGTATGCACATAGACAAAGCCTCTCTCCTGGAAAAATTTATGGATCGCATATGCACAGAGAGAACGTACACGAAATACAGCCTGAAAAGTATTTGTTCTCGGTCTTAAATGTGTCATAGTCCTTAAGTATTCAAGACTGTGTCTCTTCTTCTGAAGTGGATAATCCGGTGCGGAAGCTCCCTCTACAGATATCTCTGTTGCCTGGATCTCAAATGGCTGCTTCGCCTGAGGGGTAGCTACCAGCGTTCCCTTAACAATGATGGCCGCTCCAACGTTCAGCTTGGAAACCTCTGCGAAATTCTCCATGTTATCGTGATATACGATCTGAAGAGTTTCAAAAAAGCTTCCATCATGAAGTACGATGAATCCAAACGCCTTGGAATCACGAACACTTCGTACCCATCCACCTACGGTGATCTCTTTGTCGAGATACTGTTCACGGTTTCTGTAAATCTCTTTCACTGTTGTCAGTTTCATAATCTATACCTCATTCCTCATATTCAGGATTACACGTCCCTGCGGACCTCCAAACGTCCGTATCGAATTAAGTATAGACTATTCTCATGGTTCGTGCAAGGAGTAATTGCCCTGTCGGACAGAAAAATAGCGGGCCGCCGAACAGAAAAATCCCGCCTGGCGGAATGTCTCCGGCAGACGGGATTTTTCTGTCTGTTATACCATTAATAATAAGATGCGTTGATACTTCCTGTGTTGAGATAAGTAATGCAGTAATAGTAGATTCTCTTGAATGTCTTTGTTGTGTAGTGAAGTCCATCATCACTGTCAGCGTCTGTGCCATTGTAGGAAGCATTGGTCCCGTAGCCTTTTTTCATAAGTACGCTGTACATATCGATGTACTTGTAATCCAGAGAAAGACCGGAACGGATCTTGCTGTTGAATTCTCTTACCTGTGCCTCTGTACGGGCGCCTCTTCCTGCTTTTGTAATCATGGTACTGTTGATCGGATTTACAGACATGTAAAAGAGCTTACAGTTCTTACTTTTCAATGTGGATGCGATACTGGTCATATAGCTGACATAATTGCCTGCATTTCCCAGGTCATTGACACCCAGATTAAAGATAACGGCGATCGGTTTGGAACCTTCTGTTTTGTCGATCTCTTCTATAAGCTGTGCATATCCTGTATCCCGGAACCAGCTCAAGCCCTTTCCTGGGTTTGCAACAAAAGAAACCCCATTTGTTACAGAACTGCTCATCTGTTTTTTCAGTGTCGCCTGTATTCCTGCAGTACGGGAATCCCCCACAAAAATGACCTTACTATACATCATACCGATCGCCGGATGAGCCATCTCATCGGAACTGATGTCCTTCTCCAGTGCACGGTTAAATACCGTCGCATACAGATTGGTGTTTTTGCTGATCCGCAGAAGTTCACCGGCTTCATAATCCGGATCTGTGGAAGAACCGGTCCGTCTGGTCTTAGACCAACCCATAAACGTATAACCTGTCGCATTGGATACAGATGGGAGCTTAAGGTAACCGCCCTTTCCAAGTGTTACTGTCTTCCATACGGTTCCGTTTGCCTTGCGGAGATTTACTTTTACTGACTGCATCTGTACGGAATAGTATCTGATATTACCGGAGATTTTAATCTTCGTTCCTACTTTTTTTGCAGTAGATGCCTTGCCGTTCTTTGCTGTTGACCAGCCAAGATTTACATATCCCGATCTGGATGGAACTGCAGGCAATGTGTAATATGTACCCTCTTCTACTTTTTTCTGCAGCTTCTTATATGCGGAATTGGTGCTTCCATTTCCAAGATAGAAGTTTACGGTATAATACTTACTCTTTCTGCGGACCGCATACAGAGTCATATCTTTTCTGACCTTTACGCGGGCACCTGCTTTATATACTACCTTACTGCTCCCCTTCCGTGTAGTCCATCCGAGATTCTGATATCCCACAGCCTTGGGTACTGCCGGAAGCTTGATCGTAGTATTTAATGTCACGTTCCGTGTCAGTGCGGTATACGTCTTACTTTTGCTGGTACCTGAATTATTATTGAACTTAACGGTATAAACAAGCTTCGCCGCCGACACCTTATGCGATGCAGCCGGCACAAAGATCAGTGCAGCTGCCACAAGTGCCAGCAAAAGCCATTTTACCTGAAAGGCCTTTCCGGTTTTTTCTCTGTTTTTCATATAAACAAACTCCTCCTGAAATACATATCCATCCCCGGATGCCTCCGTACTTTTTTACAGAGTATTGATAAATCTCATAAATGCATCCCTGCCCTCTGGTGTGCATTTATAAACACCGGCATCCTCCAGTACATGAACAAATACATTGCCCACTTCCCTGCGAAGGACTTCCTGGATATTATCTTTATCAAGTTTCTCATATTTTGGCAGAAATTCTGCAACCCATGCAGCATGTTTCTCGATTTTTTCATTGGAAGCGATGTCCCTGCCGCTTAAAATGTATTCTTCAAGAAGCTCCAGCTCTTCTTTCAGACGTGCCGGAAGAACAGCGAGTCCCATAACTTCGATAAGACCGATATTCTCTTTCTTGATATGATGATAGCATGCATGCGGATGATAAACCCCCAGCGGATGCTCCTCTGTTGTGATATTGTTACGTAATGTCAGATCCAGTTCAAAGGTATCTCCCACTTTACGTGCGATCGGTGTGATGGTGTTATGCGGCTCTCCGTCTGTTTCTGCAAAGATAAATGCAGCCTCATCCGTATATCCTCTCCAGCCTGCCAGTACATGTGTTGCCAGATCGATCAGTCTCGTCTCGTCTTTGCTGCGGATACGCAGTACGGAAAGAGGCCATTTTACAATGCCGGCTTCCACATCTTCGTATCCCGGGATCGTCACATGCTTTTCAATCTCTGCCTTCGCCATGGCAAAGGTATAATGCCCGCCCTGGAAATGATCGTGGCTGAGGATAGAACCTCCTACGATTGGAAGATCCGCATTGGAGCCAAGGAAATAATGTGGGAACAGCTTTACAAAATCAAACAGCTTGATAAATGTATTTCTCTCGATCTTCATCGGAGTATGCTGACTGTTAAATACGATACAATGTTCATTGTAGTAAACATATGGAGAGTACTGGAAGCCCCATGGACTGTCATTGATGGTAATCGGGATGATCCTGTGGTTCTCCCTTGCCGGATGATTGACTCTTCCTGCATAGCCTTCATTTTCCGGACAAAGCAGACATTTTGGATAGCTGCTGGATTTTACCAGCTTGGCAGCTGCGATAGCCTTTGGGTCTTTTTCCGGTTTGGACAGGTTGATCGTGATATCAATCTTGCCATATTCGCTGTCTACTGTCCATTTCTGATCTTTTTTTACGCGATAACGTCTGATATAGTTACTGTCCTGACTTAGCTTATAAAAATAATCTGTGGCTTTTTCCGGATCTTCTTTATAAGCATCCCAGAATTCTCTCTGTACCTGGGCAGGACGCGGCATCAGACAGTTCATCAGTTTTGTATCAAAGAGATCTCTGTACACAATACTGTCCTCGATGATGCCCCTCTTTACAGCCTCATCAAGAAGTTCGTTCAAAGTCTCCTCAAGATTGATTTTAGCATACTCTGTCTCCGGTTCTGTATATTCGCTTTCCCCAAAGGCATCCAGAAGAAGATTGGTTGCATAAATCCTTTCGCATTCCGGAGTAATACCACTCTCCACTCCATACTGTACCAGTTTTTTAATACTTTCACTTAACATTGCTTTTTCCCCTTTCCTGTCGCGCTTTTCCCGGAAAACAGGAACTTTTTTCCTGTTTTCCGATTTATGCCAAACGGGAACTCCCGTCTTGCCATCCTGCTGTAAACCCATAGCCTTCATCCGGCCTGCTCTGTAAGCATCACTCTGTGACGTTTTCTATATAGGTGAGAAATACATTTCCGGCACTCTCAAACAGCGCTGTACTGTCATTCATTCCATACGGGCTGATCTGCCCTGTTGCCGGATCATAAAGATAGGTATTATATTCATCATAGCCTACGATCACCACACTGGAATTTTCTCCTGTCTTGGCGATCACCGGTCTCTGGGCACTGACCTCATAAAGAACATTGTCAAGAGTGCAGCCGGTCAGATCGATCACCGTTCCCATATCACCAAGGCTATCCTGAAGTTCTTTTTTCTTCCAGTTGGCTGTACGTATACTTTCCGGTACATCTTCTATATTCATCTGAAGCTTTGTTTTTTTGTTTCCACGTTCCCAGACATACTGCTGCGCACGGTTAAGTACCACTCCAGTCTGCGCATCCGCGCGTTTCACAGCTGCAGCCGGATCGGTATAGATACGGTCAAGAGAACCATATGCATAAACATAATAAAGTTCTCCCTGTGGAACGGTAGTATCCAATGTTACCGATGAGTCTTCAGTACTCTCGATCTTGGAACAAACAAGCAGCGGACTGTCTGTCTCCGGTTTCTGGGTCATGGTCAGGCGGATCAGCGTTCCTGCACGGTTTGTAGTGATCAATGCTACATCTATCTGGCTTCCGGATGCTTTTTTGTTATTCATGATATTGTCCTTTTTCTGGACTGTATAAGCATTCCCCGATTTTGCAGAAAGTTCAAACTCCATCATGGTGCTGCCAACCGTTACGTTGGTGATATAAAGGCCGTCCTGACGATACTCTTTTTTCACCTTTCCTTTAAAGCTCTCGATGCGGAATGTGCTGATTCCCTCTGTTTCATGTCCATTGGCATCCGTAAGAATGTCTTCATCGGAAAGGATCCCATATACCAGATCTTCATTCATAAATCCCAGAACTCTCAGATTTTTTCCGCTTTCCGGCGAAATATCTCTTGTTTTCAGAGAATCAAATTCAATTTCCCGGATCTTCCCTGCATCATCTCCGGATTCGATCAGCCATGCTGCATGTGCCTTGGTATCTGACACAACAAAATGGTTCTGTTTGATCCCTTCTTCCAGAACCTGGGAGGTTCCTGTCTCAATATCTACCTGATACAGCTTCTGTGCAAACAGCAGAAACAGCTGATTGTTTTTGTTTACATAAGTGAGTGTTCCAAGATCTTCCTTCAGGAACTCGTAGGATTCTGTACTTGGTATGAATACTTTTTCTTCCACCACATTACGGTCGCTGTTGTAGTGATAAACACAGACACCGCTGTACCCCTCGTGAACACCACGGTTCATGTAACCGTACAATACAAAGTCCACATCCCCGTTATCTGCTACTCGGATGATCTTGATATCATGTTCGTTGCGCACATATCTGGAATCGTTATCTTCCTCTTTGCGGAAGCTGAAGACCCTTGTGATCTTTCCGCTGGACGGTGCATAAGACCAGAGATCCCCATCCTGCTCAAAAGCAACAATCTTTCCACTGCTGTCTGAAGCATAGGTGACATTCTTGTCACGGACACCCAGAAGCAGGCCTGCATCGGAAACTACCTTCTGAGACGGATCAAATACCTTCGTTGCAGAACGTTTAAAATCCAGCAGCATGATCCTTGTTTCTGTATAACGCATACGGTAAAATTCCGTAACATCATAAATTTCGGTTTTACCCTCATCATCCTGTGCGGAAACCTGATAATCCAGCGTGATACTTGCAGTCGTTTCATTGATATCATCGATCAGCGGAACTCCTTCCATGTAGAGCTTCGGAGAAAGGGATCCCCAGCTGATATTGGAAAGTCCGGAATTGATGGAAATATTATTGTAATTCGTTCCGCTGGAAATATCCTCCGCTTCCAGATATCCGGTCAGCGCATCTGCCTGTTCCTTGTCCAGACACTTTGTGGAAAAATCCTTGACAAACTGAAGATACGCTTCTGTATTCAACTGGGTTCTGGAAACCACTCTTGTATAGTAGTAAACTTCCCCCTCACTGGTATCCAGCGTGATCTGCATGGAATACTCCTGGTTCATGCGAAGGTCACTGCCGATCTCAATCTCTGTACTTAAACAGCCGTTGTCCTCTTTTGTGAGATTCTTGATCTTACGGTTCTCCATAACCTTGCTTCCATCTGAAGTCCGTACCTCATAAGCAAGCCCTGTTACTGTATCAGCATATGGGTTGATCTCAAAAGACACTTTTTTGGTTGTATCCAGCGGAGTAATACTTCCTCTCATGAAATCGGTCTGCATCTGCTGTCTGTATCCATACATCTTATTTGCCTGGGTACTTCCGATCTTTACCATAACCTCCGGAAGTGTGGCATCGTTCATATCTGAGCGGTTATCTGTAGACTGACTGTTCATCAGAAATGAGGTCCCGGCTACTACTGCCACAAAGATCACCAGCAGTATCGCTCCCTTACGTAGGATCTTCATCATGTCATTCTCCCTTCTGTGAGGCTGACTCTTCCGGATAAAGAAGCCTGTCCAGGGTAGGAGCCACATGAAGAGCCTTCATGGTATCCGAAAAACTGTCCCTGCTCTTTTTCTTTCCGGTTTTTACTGCGCGGATCAAAATATTCTTTGGTGTATGTTCCATATCGATAAATTCAAGAAGCTGGGTTTCATATCCTTTGCTTTCCAGAAGCTCGGCACGAAGACCATCTGTGATCAGAGCTGCCATTCTTTCCTTCAGGATCCCATAACGCATAACAGGCTGGAGCATTTCGTTTCGGATCTGACGATTCAGTTCATGCTGACAGCATGGAACAGACAGGATCACCTGAGCCCCCCATTCCACTGCCTTGGCCAGAGCGAAATCTGTTGCTGTATCGCAGGCATGAAGTGTCACCACCATGTCCACAGAAGAAACGCCTTCGTACCCTGCAATATCTCCCTGGTAAAAATGCAGCTTGTCATAACCATAAGATCTGGCCAATTCACTGCAATGCCGTATCACATCTTCCTTAAGATCCAGCCCTATGATGTTTACATCAAAACCCTCCAGTTCTCTGAGATAATAATACATAGCAAAAGTAAGATAGGATTTTCCGCAGCCAAAATCCAGGATCGTGATCTCTCTGTCTTTAGGAAGCTTCGGAAGGATATCCCTGATAAACTCCAGAAAGCGATTGATCTGTCTGAACTTGTCATATCTGGAAGCAACGATCTTTCCATCCTTTGTCATAACTCCCAGATCCACCAGAAACGGAGCTGCCGTTCCCTCTCTGAGAATGTACTGTTTCACCCGGTTATGAGGAGCGATCTTTATCTTCTCATTCTGTGCAGGCCCGTGTTGTTTTGTTTTGATGGTTGCTTTCCCTTTCTTGCTGATAAGGATACTTCCATCCTGACTGCGTCCGGTTGCCTGAAGCTGACGAAATTCCTCCATGGCATGCTCCAGATAAGCGATCATCTCTTCCCTGGTAAAATTCTTATGATAAACCTTCGTCCCTTCTGTCATGGACGCCTGGTAAAAAATCTGACCCTTCAGCTCCACAGGACGAAGCTTCACCTTGGAAGGTCCCTCGCCAGTCCTGCGGCCACTGACAACAGCCTGTATCAGCTGTTCATTAATCTGTTCTTCTAAAAATTCCCTTATTGTTTTCATCATACTTCCATTATATTCACTTTTTGTTTTATTGTATATGGACAGATGTTGTGCGAACCAGTTTTGGTCGCTTCTGCCAGTATCACTGTATCGTTCATGGGTAAACCGCCATTTTAATACTCAGTGCGGAAACATTTTCTGCACCTTCTCCTCCTGCATCTTCGTCTGGAAATCTCCTGATACACCAGCACTTCGATCAGATCATCCAGGAACCCTCCTGGAATCTCCTGTACACTGGTATCTCCTTCCATCTGTCCTTTCACCTGGTGACAGATGTGATAGAGCATGAAACGATCCGGATATTCATCATACAGCCGGCTTCCCTCATAATCCAAAAGCTGACACTGTGCTTCCGCTTTTTCCTGGATCCTTCGGGCTGTATCCGGATAGTATGATCTCATCAGATCAAATTCCTTTTCCTGTTCTCTCTCTTCATTATAAAAACCAGGACTTCCCTGTGTAGCATAAAACGGATAAAAATCTGGATAGATCATAACTCTTCTGCTGTCCTCTCTCTGCTATCTCTTACAGTATATGCAGAAGAAAAATGACGGTTCCCTCCAAAGTTCCGATCAGGCCATCCGTTTCAGCATTCCCTGGGTCAGACGTACGCTATGCTCAATTGCAAGCTTTTCAAAAGCCGGATAATCCATGTTTGCACTATTATCTGCTTTATCTGAGATAGCACGGATGATCAGGAATGGAATCCCGTTAAGAGCTGCTGCCTGTCCGATCGCTGCGCCCTCCATCTCAACAGCATAGGCGCTGAATTCCTTTACAATATTATCTTTTACACCCTGATCACATACAAACTGATCTCCGGAAGCAATTCTTCCTTCAAAAACCCTGATCTCCGGATTTACTTCCTCGCATACATCATGTGCGATCTTACGAAGGCACTCATCTGCCTGGAAGGAAAACTCTTTCATCTGCGGGATCTGTCCCTTCGGATATCCGAATCCGGTTGCATCCATATCATGATGAAGAACATCTGTGGAAAGTACGATATCTCCAATATTGATATCATTGTTAAGGCTTCCTGCGATACCGGTATTGATCACCGCTTCCACCTGAAAGAGATCTGCCAGGATCTGGGTGCACATGCCGGCATTTACCTTACCGATCCCAGACTGTACCACAACTACCTTCTTTCCTTCCAGAACACCCTCATAAAAATCCATTCCGGCTCTGGTAGTAATGGATACATTCTCCATAACCTCTTTCAGTCTTGCTACTTCCTGTTCCATTGCTCCTATGATTCCAACACATTTCATGATCTGTAAATCCTCTCTTTCAATATGATATCCCGCTGAATTTCACAGTTTTTTCCGTTCAGCAGTATCTTTTTCTTTTTCTACATTGTTCATTATAACAAATTTTATTTTTTATGGAAACTTTTTTTGAGAGATGCTATAATCGATAAATAAACAGAACAGGAGGTAACCAGAATGGTTTATAAGACAAAAGGCGTCTGTGCTCAGGGAATTGAGTTCGAGATCGACGATAATAAAAAAGTTCACAATATCAAGTTTACAGGCGGATGTTCCGGAAACACACAGGGTGTTGCACAGCTTGCAGAGGGAATGGATGCAGATGAAGTGATCTCCCGTCTGGAAGGCATCCGCTGCGGATTCAAACCAACTTCATGTCCGGATCAGCTTGCAAAAGCCATCCGCCAGGCATTGAACGAAGGCTGATCTCACATAATCTTATTTTGTATATCGGATTTATCATCACCCTGCGAAAAATTTCCGCAGGGTGATTTTAGGATGATCTGACAAAATAATTGTTTCAATGTTATCTTTGTTATCCGGTTAAATATCTGTTCTATCCCACTTGTCACACAGTGACTGGATATCTCTTGCAAAACGATCCAGATCTTTATTGGGGCAGCCTTCATTCTTCCGGATCACGGACATCAGGCGACGTCCCATAGCCAGCAACTTCTCATATGCACGGGCAGCCTTGGTTGTTTTCGGCGAAGCAGTTGCCTTTACGATCCGAACACCGACAGCCTCATGGATACACCGGTTCTCCAGAAGATCATATTCAGTTCCACTAAAGGGTGCTGTTGCATCATACCCAAGCTCTTCTTTAAGCCTCTGGGCAAAAATCTCCGTCACCGTATCATCACCATGCGTAACAAATACGTGTTTTGGTCTCGTCTCAAAGGCTTTCGCCCATTCTATAAGTCCGTTTACATCAGCATGACCGCTGATTCCCGGCATTTTGCATATTTCAGCAGCTACCTGCACAGTCTCACCAAACAACTTCATCTCCACAGCACCTTCCAATAATGCCCGTCCCGGAGTTCCGATAGCCTGGTATCCAACAAAAAGAATGGTATTTCTGGGATTCCACAGATTGTGTTTCAGATGATGTTTGATACGACCAGCATCACACATACCGCTGGCGGAAATGATCACCTTGCAGTCCTCATCAAAATTGATAGCTCTGGAATCATCGGTAGTAACGGAGGTCTTCAATCCCTGGAAGGATAACGGATTGATACCTTTATTCAAAAGATCCATTGCTTCCTCATCATAGCAGGTATATGCATTCTCACTGAAGATCGTAGTTGCCTCATTGGCAAGGGGACTGTCTACATATACCGTAAAACCATCATGGCCGTGAACCAGTCCCTGTTCTTTGATCTGTCGGATAAAATACAGCATTTCCTGAGTACGGCCTACTGCAAAGGACGGGATCACCAAACTGCCGCCTCTGTCAAAGGTCCTCTGGATGATCTCTGCCAGTATTGCCGGATAATCCGGACGTTCTCCATGACTGCGGTCTCCGTAGGTAGATTCCATCACAACATAATCTGCCTCTCGGATATATACCGGATCCCTGATCAGCGGCTGATCGATATTTCCGATATCGCCGGAAAAAACGATCTTTTCTGTTTTGTCCTCTTCCGTCATCCAGACTTCAATACTGCTGGAGCCAAGAAGATGTCCTGCATCCACAAATCTTACTTCGATTCCCTCTGCCGGTTTGATGATCTTATCATATGGGCATCTGACAAAGTTCCGGAGCACACCCATGGCATCTTCCATCGTGTATGCAGGAATAAATTCCGGTTTTCCTTCTCTCCGCCCCTTTCGGTTTCTCCACTCAGCCTCGAACATCTGGATATGTGCGCTGTCACGAAGCATGATATCGCAGAGATTACAAGTTGCCTCTGTCGCATAGATCGGCCCCTGATAGCCTTTTGCATACAAGGCCGGAAGATTTCCGGAATGATCCATGTGTGCATGTGTCAGAAGCACAAAATCCAGATCACCCGGAGCCACCGGAAGCTCCTTATTTTCATAATAATCCGGTCCCTGCTCCATTCCATAATCCACCAGAAACTTCCGTCCTGCCGCTTCCAGATAATAACAGCTTCCAGTCACCTCATGCGTAGCACCGATAAATGTTATCTTCATGCACAAGCCCCCTTTTCCGTCCCACGTTCTGAAATTTCCATATCAAAAAAAGCCTGAAGGATCTCTCTGTGATATCCGATCGTCCAGAAACGCTGTGATATACAATTCCAAGAAAGAATAATCGACTTTTTGTTTATTAACGGTTTGTTATTGTATTTATTATACACGAAATATATGTTTTTTGACAGTCTTTTTGTGAAATATGTTTCTTTTTTTAAGGGGATTTTTTTAGATTTTTTGATATTATTCAGAATTTTTAGACATTCCCCAGCGAAGGTAATGTAAAGTTTACTGGATTTTTTATTTTTTTTGGGGGAGTGGCATCGCTGGGGGGTGTGTTATTTTGTTGATTTATTATTTTACAAGAATACCATTGGTTAAGGTTGTGGTTGATTCTTTACTGCCATCTTTAGCTGCGTGATAGCCTCGTACACGGTAGTAATAACCGCTTGGCACGATTACTGTAATATCTTTAACTAAATTAGTTGCATTTTTTTTTGTAAAACTCCAACTTTTATATGTTGAATAAGTACCATTAACTTTTCGTTCTAAATACATGTTTAAATAAACTATATCGCAAGAGTGATGACACTGCGTAAGACCAGAAATAATCACTTTATTGCTAGCTAATTTCTTAATACTTGAATTTCCCAAATTTAAATTATTTCCACGTAATACGCTATAGGTTGTATCTTCTGCATAATCTGCATCCGTATCGGTTTCTACTGAAAAATCATCTGATAAGTTTTCTGCCATTACAGGAATTCCCAGCAACATACAACAACAGAATACTAAAAATACCGCCATTATTGTTTTCTTTATTTTCTCTTTCATGTATCACCTTTTCACCGCTAAACTTCCATTACAATAATATTACGATATATATTCTCCATAATCGCTTTAGAAAACTATATTTTTTATAAATTTTATAAATTCCTCTTTTTGCATTTTACCTGTAATCTGATAAAATATCGATTCATCTTTCCAACATGCTACATAATTTTCATTTGTATCTGCATCATCTTTTACTTTTTCAATATTTACTGTAATATTTTCATTCTCAAGATTTACCTTATCAATTACTTTCCCATCTAAAATATAAGCACTGCTTTTAGCTTCTTGATCATATCTTCCTATATATACCATTATTATATTTTCCCCATAATAATATTCCATTACTGCATATCCCGCCGAAGTACTCACATAATAATCTTTAAACTCAAAACCATCTGGACGATACATAAATTGTGGAACTTTTGCACTAATCTCTTTTTCAATATTATCTAACGCTGTCTGCTCATCTTCACATTCTTTCTCATTCGTTCTATCATTATCTACCACAATCTTCATATCATGTCCAACCCAATACCTCACAGAATCAATAAAATACCTCCTGTTCGCCTGGCTGGTCATGCTTGCGGCGAAGATACCGGCTGAGCATACAAGTACTGCTGCCGCTACGCGAGCTGCTTTATGACTTTTCTTTTCGGGCAGATAAACGATTTTTACATTCTCTTTATGATCATCAGTTTTAAAGTTTCGTCTTCTTTGTAAACACCATCTGCTTTCAGTTTTTCTACAAGCCTCTGATAAGCAGCCTTTGCCTCCTCTTCTGTTTCTCCATCATCAGGAATCACTCCATCTGGAAACAGGATTTTTTCCATCTCTTCGGTTTCTTTTTCATATTCTTCTGCCAACCATTTTTTCAGTTCAGCATCCCTGAAATTTTCCATTATTTTTCTCCTGTAATCCTATCTTTCCTTGACAATTCCTCCGTTAGAGTTCATATTTAATGATAGTATATGACTATTCAGGAGGAATCCAAATGAAACACATCGTACTTACCGGCGGTGGTACTGCCGGACATGTAACTCCAAATATTGCCCTGATTCCAAAGCTCAGGGAACTTGGTTATAAGATTTCCTACATCGGTTCCTACGAAGGAATCGAAAAAAAACTGATCGAAGAACTTGGAATCCCATATTATGGAATCTCATCCGGAAAGCTGAGACGTTACTTCGATCTCAAAAACTTCTCTGACCCTTTTCGTGTACTGAAGGGATTCAGCCAGGCCAGAAAGATTCTGAAAGAGCTGAAACCGGACGTTGTTTTTTCTAAAGGCGGTTTCGTTACGGTTCCCGTTGTGATCGCGGCCAAACGTTTAAAAATCCCCGCATTGATCCACGAGTCCGACATGACTCCAGGTCTTGCCAATAAACTCTGTCTCTCTTCTGCATCCAGAATCTGCTGTAATTTTCCTGAGACAGTCGCCAATCTTCCAGCTGACAAAGCAGTTCTTACAGGAACTCCGATCCGCCAGGAACTTCTTTCCGGAAATGCGGAAAACGGTCGTAAATTCTGTGGTTTCACTGCTGACAAACCGGTACTTATGGTTATCGGTGGTAGTCTGGGAGCTGCTTCTGTCAATGATAATGTCCGCAAGATCCTCCCTGAACTTCTGAAGGAATTCCAGGTTGTTCATCTCTGCGGAAAGGGAAAAACCGATGAATCTCTCAACGGTACTGCCGGATACGTCCAGTATGAATATATCCAGGACGAGCTTCCGGATCTGTTTGCCATGGCTGATATCGTGATCTCCCGCGCAGGCGCTAACGCAATCTGTGAGATCCGCGAACTTCATAAGCCAAATCTTCTGATCCCGCTTTCTGCAAAAGCCAGTCGTGGTGACCAGATCCTTAACGCTCGATCCTTTGAACGCCAGGGCTTCAGTAAAGTGCTGGAAGAAGAGGAGATTACAGAAGAAAAGCTTCTGGAAACCATCCGCCAGCTCTATACCGATCGTCAGAAATATACAGATGCTATGGCAGGAAACGGCCAGGTAGATTCCATCAGTAAGATCACTGATCTTATTGAAGAATGCGCCAGAGCCTGACTATATTTCCACAACAGCCATATGAAAACTCTGCCACTCCCTTCCGGGCTGGCAGGGTTTTCTTTTATTCGTATACTTTGCGAAATTCTTCCTGCAGCCAGCGCTTCGCTTTATATATCCTGTTATTGACACCACTTTTCGTCAGACCATATTCTTCTGCAACTGTTTCAACGGAAATCTCCAGATATTTGACCTGAATTAAGATCTCATAATTTATCGGCTGTTTCTTTCGAAATCTTCTCAGCACCATATACATAAATTCTTTCTTCTCTTTACGCAGAAATACCTCTTCCGCATCGACCGAATTCTGTTCTTCCAGAAATGCCGCAACTTCTTCCTGACAGACAAACTCATGCTTGGAGCTTGATTTCTTTATATAATCCAAAGCCTTATTCATAGATGCCCTCTTGATCAGAGAAAACATCATCTTTTCATTATCAATATTCAGGCCATCCTTTATAGTATACATTTTGTAAAGTACATCCTGACTGACATCATCAGCAGCACTCCAGTCATGGAGAACTCCATACGCATACCCTCTGGATATTTTTCGGTATTTAAGATAAAACTCTTCAAATGTCTGATTATTCATTTTTCCTCTTTAGTGGCTATTTGTCATTCTTTAATTTTCTTTAAGATTTCATCTCTCACCTCATCGCTGAGTTCTCCGGGTTTCCAGGTTAAACCAACACCATCTCCCTCATATCTCGGAATCAGATGCATGTGAAAATGAAACACAGTCTGTCCTGCGATTTCTCCATTGTTCTGCACAACATTAAATCCATCACAGTTCAGTGCATCTCTCAGCTTTCCTGCCATTTTTTTAGCCAGGATCATTGCTTTTCCAGCAGTCTCATCCGGAAGTTCATAAATATTCGCTGCATGCTTTTTCGGCAGGATCAATGAGTGTCCTTTGCTTGCCGGTCCCAGATCCAGAATCACGCGAAATTCCTCATCCTCATAAAGTGTTGCTGATGGAATCTCTCCATTTGCGATTTTACAAAATATGCAATCTCCCATTATTTTGTCCTCCTTGTTTGCAAAATTATTTTATCTATATTCTTATTTTGTCGTATTTTCTCGAATTTTTCAATACTGTTCTTGTTGATATTTGAAATTTCTGATGTTAATATTTTTTCGAGGTGATAATATGTGCAACGATACTACAGTCAGTAAATTGAAAAACGATTTTCATTATACACTTTCAAAATTTTCACATGAACTCCGGAATCCTCTGACTCTTATTAACAGCGGACTCCAGATGATCGCATCTGCACATCCTGAGGTCAAAGAATATAAGCACTGGGATGATGTTATGGATAATCTTGATTATGTAAAAGAACTTCTTGATGAACTTTCTGCATTTAATAATGCAGGCCATGTCAAAAGAGAAAACATTGACACCTGCAGCTACCTCCGAACGATCCTTTCATCCATAAAACCTACTCTGGATTATCTGGAGATCACACTTGAAACAGATATTCCGGATTCATTGCCATCGATGGCTCTTGACCGGATCCGTGTCCGGCAGATGCTTCTAAATCTTCTGAAAAACGCATGGGAAGCCGTTCCCATTCCCGGAGGAAAGATTTCTTTTTCTGTCATTCCGGAAAATTCCGGCATCCGCATTGATATCCGGGATAACGGATGTGGAATCTCAAAGGAACAGCAGGCTACGATATTTCAGCCATTTTTTACAACCAAAGAATCCGGGACCGGCCTTGGCCTTGCTGTTTCAAAACAGATCGCTCAGGCACACAGTGGAGACATCACGCTTGAGAGCGCTCCCGGTCAGGGAACTGTTTTCCATATTTTTCTGGGATGATAAAGAATTACAGCGATCAGGAAACCACTCAACAAACCGCCTATATGCGCTACGTTATCCACGCCTTCACTTGCAAATCCGAAATACAGTGAAAATGCGGCCATGATCAGCATCTGTCTGACAGTCAGATCCGCCACTCTTCCTCTGTGCCGTATGATCACATAGATCATACCGCCCATGACTGCAAAAACAGCTCCGGAAGCTCCTGCAGATAAAGAAGCGTTTCCTGCATACATATCAAAAAACAAAGAGAGCATATTTCCGCCCAGACCACCAAATATATAGATCAGAAAAAATTTTATCTTTCCTGTTACCGGTTCCAGCCTCTGGCCAAGCACAAACAGAACCAGCATATTATTAATCAGATGTGGCGCACCAAAATGCAGAAACATACTGCTAAACAGCCGATACCACTGTCCCTGTTCCAGGATCAGCGGTGCATAAGCAGCACCGCATTCCAGCATATGCTGCCCGTTCTCCGAACCGCCGGTAAATTCCACCACAAGAAAGATCAGCGTATTTATGAGGATCAGTAAAACTGTCACAGGTTCTTTTTTTATTTCTTCCAATTCCGGCCTCTTTCCACAGCGGTTCCGGAAATATTCCCCATAACTCGCTGTTATAATCTGAAAATTTAAATTTATTTCATTATTTTAACAGATTTTCATCAGGCGGACAACCTACGGCCCTATATTAATACGATACAAAACCGGATTTTTCGCTCTGTTATTTCAAAAAAATATAACGGGCCTGTGCAAAATCAACTTCATCCTCATCCTCCAGCAAGTAATCTTCTCCTGTTTTCAGAAGCTGTCCATTTACAGAAGTCCCATTTCTGGAGTTCAGATCTGCCAGATAATATGCCCCCTCCCTTTTTCGGATCTTGGCATGGATCCTGCTGACAGTTGGTATATTGATCACTGCATCCGCCGCAGTTTCCAGTTTTCCGATCACTGTGATATCTCTTTCCAGATAAATGGTAGCCAATTCCCCCGGTTCCCGACTTACTAATGTAGCAGGACCTTTGGATGCACCTGCCGAAAGAACTACTGTTTCACCAAATCCATCTAAAAAATCTTCCGCTTTTGTCGGGATATTTTTTTTGATCTTTTCCAGTTCTTTTCTGCTGTCATCGGCATTGCTCCCTGACAGCGTACCAGATTCTTTCTGATCTTCAGAATATACAGCTGCCTCTTTTTCCGCCGCACCATATTTCTGCTCAGGCACCGGCGTATCCAGTTTTTTCTTTTTTCCACAGACTTTTTTTATCAGAATATAGCTCAGCATCCCCAGTATCATTGCTGCAAGAATTCCCAGAAGAAAAATTTCTTTGCTTATTCTTGGAATATATCCGCCGGCCATTCCTGCCGTAATTCCCAGAAGAAGCCCCAATGCTGCACCAAATCCAGCCACTGGCTTCCATATTTTGTTTGTTTTCCGCTTCTGTGAGTCCGCTGAATATTTTTTCTGTTTTTCATTTCCGGACACACTGACTCTTTCCCAGCCTTCCACCTGCCACAGATCCTCTGCTTTTTCCTCCTCTGTCATCCTGTTTTCTTCCTGGAGCACTGTTTTCTTTTTTTCATATGGAGAAAAATCTTCCTCGTCGCTGTTACATATTTTATATAACTCTTCCTTGATGTATTCCAGATGAAAGCTGTCCTCCAGTGCACGTCTGTATACATTATATCCCAACATGACCGCTTTTCCGTCTTCATGATCCAGCTTTGGAAGGATATACTCCGCAAGACTCTGAAACTGTTTCTGTATTTCCCCATGAAATCCCGGAAGATAACAAAATCGGACACTTTTTCTTTCCGCATCCAGATAGATATATTCCGGTTCCAGGATCAACTGACAGGGATTCAAAAGATACTCGGACATTTCTTCCATGATCTGTATAAAGCCTCCCAGTATCACCTGAAGCGACTCCAGATCCATCTTTTTTTCCTCAAAAAGCGCAGTCATGGAATGCCTGGAAGTTATATCATAATACACCATGAATTTTCCGTCGATTCCCTGTATCCGACACTGAAGAAGATCAGGCACAGCATTGGCCACGATCATCCTTACCTGATAAGAATCTGTATCGATTCTCTCATCTCCTGTCAGGATCAGATAATTATGATTCATATCTCTTTTATATTCCGTTCTCATTTTATGGCGTCACCTCTCCCAGCATATCCACAGTTCCTTTTACCTTGCGGATCCATCCCACAGGCCGCAGAGGCTTTGCCTTACCACTGACTTCCAGCTTCCATTTCTGCCCCAGGAAACCGGCAGGTACTTCCAGTCTGTAAGTTACTTTCACAGTTTTTCCTGCATTTGTCTGCATGCTCAGATTCTCTCCTCCCGGCAGCCCGATATCTCCCAGCATTCTACCCTGTATATCCGCCTTTTCATATATGTTTCCTTTCTTTTTATATCCTTCCATACTGCCGCTGACTGCTGCCTCATAAGCTGCCGCAGTAAGATATGCTCTGTCATGTACAAAAAAATCCAGATACAGCACTCCGATCAGTATCATAAGCACCAGCGGCATGAGCAATGCAGCTTCTATTGTAAAGCTTCCCTTTTTTATTTTTCTCACAAAAATATCCCTCCCAAATATCCGATCAGCAGAAACGGTACAAAAGGAATTTCCTCACTTCGACTCTTTTTTAGCATAAGATACTCAATGCCTGAGTAGATTCCACACAACAATAATGCACCACAGAGGATCCCTGCCAGTTCTCCGGCTCCCAGCACAGAGCCCATTGTCAGTATCAGCAATCCGTCTCCAAATCCGACCATTCCTCCACTGATCAAAGCGATCAAAATTATAAATACTCCGATTCCCATGGAAATAATCCCTGCCGGCCAGAGAAGCCCCTGCCTGATCCGCCACAGGATCCCGCCTGCCAGAAATATAAAAAGCACCGGTAAACAGATTTCTTTTTTTCGGATATCTGTCCAGGTATTAATTACAAGAAGTACAGTCATGCAAATTTTTACACTGCTCATGATCTCTCCCTTCAGCCACATCGTCCGCAGGCACTCATTTCACCGGAAACCTCGGTTTCTTTCACCATCCGTACAGATCGTTTCAATGCGCTGCAGCTTTCCCTGTTATGAAAACGGTTACTCTTTTTTGTGATATATACCACTCCGGCCGGTTCCTGCCCACGACTGCACAGCTCACAGGCCTGATACTTTTCTCCATATGCATTTTTTAAAGCTTTAACCGAAGAGCCTGATATCTGCTGAACAGACAGATTCAGATAACTGCACCCCAATTTTCTGTGATACACACTTCCTGATTCTGTCACATACACCATAGGCTGGCTCTCCACTGTATCCTTTCCATTTTCGTATACCACACCATTCCACGTATGAACCTTTACCGTATTATGGAACCATATTTTAGGAAGCGGGATCAGACCGCCTATGGGCTGATAGGAATATATGTCCGGCAATGTGATCGTTTCTGTACCTGAACCGCCGGCACCATACGCATACATACCTGCTTCCTTTGCTTTCTGGCACAAGCCGGTCAGATGCTCCGTCTGTACCTTGTAAATATCCATAAAAGAAAGCAGCGTGAGCACTCCGAAAAAAAACAGCGGCAAAGCCATCGCCGTCTCCAGGGTGAGACTTGCTTTTTTCAGAAAGGCGCACAGGGATACTTTTCCAGAAAGCGTTTTCCGGCTTATCGGGGAAAGCAGGAAAAAAGCTCTTCGAGAGCGCCTTTCTCTTTTTTGATCCAGTCTGTTTATCTGATTTTTATCTTCTTTTTCTTTCTGAAAAAGCATCCCTGTACACCTCTCTTTCTATTCATACGCATACTGACGTGTAACTGTAAATATTTTCCGTCTGTTTGCTTTTACATCTGCAGACGCTTCCATGGCAGTGATGCAGTGATCCATCTGAAAACCTGGTCTTTTTCCCTTTTCACGTACAGAGCACTCGATCATGTCCATTCCTCTCAGAACTTTATCCTGTTTTCCTTTCGCCATAAGCAGAACCTGAAGATAATCCTCATAAGACATTCCATTCCCTGCATCCTTTCTTGAAGAATCCAGTTTGTCCAGGATATTGGGCAGATTACTCAAAGACAGCTGCCAGTCTGAGGAGTTTTTTATAAGAGGTACATGTCCTCCTGCAAAAAGTTCCCGGACATCCAGAATACTCTCCGCAAATGCCCAGCAAAAGATCAGTGCCGCTTCGATCACTGCTGCCGCCGGTGGGATCAGAAAACCTGATGCAATCGCCAACGCCAGTGTTTCGACCTGTATCCGTTTTCCACCATCTGAAAGCAGATACGCCATGTTAACCCCCTGACGGATCACCAGAAGTTTTCCTGCCACGGACTTCAGATTTTCCCGATCACTGTTCTTCCCTCCAAGAATATATTCCACCTGATAATTCAACCCTGCCGCTGCCGGTCTTCGATAATTTCCCAGTTTCTTTAGCAGATACTGTCCAAACAATATTCCGGACGTATACGAATTATCGGATCGTATATCCGTATCCAACATTAGTCCTGTCTGGAGCTTTCTTCCGGATGTAAGGCTTTTTCTGTCTGTAACCGCATCCGATATTCCCCGTTCGGATGGTACTACCAGATCAAGAAGTCCCATTTTACGGACTCTTCTGATGATCGGAATAGGATTTTCCACGCTTTCATCAACACCACCGGTAAAATCATCCCCATTTCCTGCATCCGAAAAATCTCCCTGGTTTTTTTGTTGTTCCTGTTCTTTTTTGGCTTCTTCGCTCTTCTGCGCGGCGTCCGTAATAGCAGAATCATAGGAATCCAACGTTCCTTTATTTTCTGCCTGTTCTCCTTTTTTCTCTGCATCCTCTGTCTTCTTTTCCTGATCCTTCAGTTTTCCGAGAAGAGTCTGTACCCCCTGGCTTCCCAGAGTTTCACGCATATACTGAACAGCCTGCTGGTAAAAAATCTCGCCTTTTCCGTCGCTCAGAAGCTGATAACCATTGAATCCGCCCTGGAGAAGCTCCAGTTTCTGACTGTTCTGTTTCAATACAGGTTTCATATAAGTCTGAAAATCATCATATACAGAAGCCATATCCAGTTCTTCTTTTCCACCTGCATACAGTGCAAACAGCTCATAATCTTCCAAAAGCGTTCGGTCATACTGTCCAAATAAGGAATATAAGCCAATATCCATACTGTTAAGTATCTGTGTCCTGGCAGCTGCCATGCGTACAGATTCAATGCTGGCACACACAAGAGAAAGAACCAGGCTCAAGATCAGAGCCAGAAAGATCGTAATGCTGCCTTTTTTCACATTTCCTGCCAAGGGGTACCTCTCCTTTCCAAAACGAAAATATCAGCAGATATCACCGTTTTTTCTTATTTTCAGATCGTATTGCTTTGTTTTGTGATTTTTGTAAGGATTTTTTTAACAAGTGCTGTAAGCTGTTCCTTAAAGATGATGACCAGACTGATCAGAACCACCATAATTTTTACCCCTTCTCTGGTAGCCCGCATAAACACTGGCTCTATCATCAGCGTCACTCCGAAGTTTCTGTCTTTTTCTGCCCATTTTCCGTGAAACTGTGTACATTGTGCATTAGGTAAAACGTCCAAATCCATAACCTTAATGATTTCTATATAAAGCAAAACAGCCGAGATATGTTCATACCATCCGCTGTCAGCTATCTTTCTTATTTGATTATTTATTTCTTTTGCTTGTTTAACTCTTTTGTTAATTCCTCGATCTTTTTCTCTAATCTGCTATTTTCACTCTCTAATTCCCTGATTCTTTTTTTCAACTTCATAACTGTACTCTTCAAATTAATGTTTGTATTCTCCAACGCTCTATCGAATATAACTTTCTTCGGATTGTAGCATTCCCCCTGTTGAAGCTGTGCATCATCTAACGCTTTTCTGACTTCCGGATTTCTGTAAAAAAAACTTTTTGCAAATCCAGTATTTTTTGCTAACTCAGTTACCGAAATCCGCTCTTTTCTTTGAAGCATTTTTTCAATCTCACTTATAGCAACATCTGCTTTCTGTCTGCTTTTAGCCTGGTTCATCGCAACCATTTTATCGTATTTCATATCCATCTGCTCCCTTTCATTTACAATTTTTTCAGAACGGAGACTTCTTTCCGACTTAACCGTTTATTCAACTTCTCTACCTCTTGTTGTAACTGCTTATTTTTCTTCTGCAATTCCTGATTCTGTTCTGATAGTTTCTCATTTTTCGTTTGAGCTTTTAATAATTCAAGTTTCAAATCAACCATCGAATTTTCAAGTTGTCTGTCCATTATAACCGGATGTTGGTTCTTAAAGATCGCTTCCTGCCTGTGGATGGCATCGTCTAACTCACGCCTCACCATCTGATTTTTATAAAAAAATCCTCTGGAAAGCCCCGTTCTTTTTACTAACTCTGCAACGGTAATCCTTTCCATACTATCAATCATACCAGAAATAGCCTTTTTTGCAATTTCCATCTTCCTTTGGCTCTCGGCCTGTGTAATCTCTATCATTTTGTCATATTTCATAGTCATCCCATCCTTCTATGATATCTAATAGGATCATATCTATTTTTTCTCTTGCGGCTCTTGTCTCATCTGCCATGAGCTTATTGCCTATTTTCCGGTAGTAATGCACCGATTGTGTTGAAGTATGCCCCAGTAGTCTTGCTATCATCCAGTCATCCACATGCATCTCCGTCAGTTTCTTTCCATAGCAGTGTCGGAATATGTGTGTTCCAAACTGTAGCAGCTCGCCATTATCATCCCGGATATCTTCCTGGCGTATCATTTTCATGATCTGATTTTGGATCATACTATATTGATAAGGTTTTGTTGGATCATTCTTTTTTACAAAAATGTATGTTGTTTCTCCATACCGCTCTTTTGTATAATCAATCGCTTTCATGATGAGCCTTGCCACTTCTTCACTGATAGCCTTTTCATACGTTACGGATTTTACCTGATCGATTCTTATAAAATATCGTCCTTCCCGCATGCTTAGGCAATCTGGCTTTAAGGTCAGCGTATCGGATATCCGTGTTCCCAATAACTGGTGGATAATCAATGCCCTGCATATCTGCTCGTCCATCTTGAAAATGTGTTCGTTTAATCTCTTAATTTCAGCATCGCTATAAAATTTAAACAAATGCCTTGGAGTGCTTGGAAAATCATTGCTTAAAAATAATTCACTCAAGCTCTGTCGTTCATATAGATTTCCGACATCCTCCAGTACCCTCCGCAGGGCATAAAGATCCGACCTGTAATTTTTCCGTTCATGCGCTTCTGTTTGCAGGTATATCAGATACTGTTCGATATGCAGCCGCTCCAGTTCCTGTAATGATTTGATATCCGGACATCTTTTTTCCAAAAATCTGGCAAACCGTTTGATGGCTGTCATCTCACTTTGAATCGTTCCTAGTGGAGAATATTTCAGATGCATAAACACCGCTTTTTTTACTTCCTCCCGGATATCCGGCTGCGTGATCTTCGTAAAGTTGATGGTTTCCATATTCAGGATTGGGTTCGAGTGAATTGGAAAATCAAAATTTTTCAGATTCCAGATATCCTTTTCCTGCTCATCCCGGTCATCATCTTCTTCCGCAAACTTCAGGATCTTTTTCATGTGCTTTACAATGCCGGGAGTCTCAATCCCTATCCTGTCATATAATGCCCGGTACTTTTTACTCGATAAAGCATAGCCATTCTCCATCATCCAGCCTTTCAGCATACGGATTATTTTTTCCTCTGCCTTTGCATCCAGAGTGCGGATATTGCGGTCAATCAGAAAATCCCGGATATTATTGTAATAGAGCAGCTCACTTGACAGGCTAGAAGGAGCAAGTTTCTTTCCCCTGTCCCATATAAATTCCTCTAACAGCCTGCTGATCTCCTCTGTGGGCAGCCCTTCCAGATCAAAATACCTGTCCGGGCGGATATGCATTTTCCCGATCTGTTCCTCCGATGCCTGCTTGTAACAGTCCATCTCATACACATAAATTCTTTTTCTCATTTCTTATCACCACGCTTCTTGACTGTGATCGCTGATGCCAGGTCATTTCCTGGTTTCTTAAAGTAGGCATCACTCGCTTTTGCTATCCTCTTTGGCATAAAATCTACATACTGCTTTGTCATTTCCTCTGAGAAGTGTCCAAGATAATCCCGGATTGTCTGTATGGAAACGCCATCATCGTAAAACCGGGTAGCCAGTGTATGTCTATAATCATGGGTTTTGAAAATATATTCCCCATCTGCTATCTGATTCCTGGTACAGTGATACTGAAACTCCTTTCGGAATGTCCCCACCCGGTATGCCCCGCCATTTTTCCCCTTGAATATATAATCTTTGGGGCGGATATGGTTTTTCTCTATATATTTCCTCATAACCATGTACAGCATAAACGGTATCGGTATCATTTTATCTGCCTTCATCTTGATCTGATAAACTTTCAGCCATGCATCTTCCCCATCCCAATAATACGCATCCCCTTTTAACGTGCATACCTCGCTGATCCTGAGTCCGGTACACCACAGATGTAAAAATATCAGCCTGGGAACCTGCGGAAATAAGTGGAGCTTATGCAGGATCTCCATATAAACTTCTTCTTCCACTGTCCTGTCATGATGCTCCGGGTATGTCTTTTTCAGATAATATTCTGGCTGAAACGGGATTTCCTTGATATATCCTCTTACATTTAAAAACTGGTAAAACTTTAGATAACACACAATTCTTTTATTAAAAGTGTCATCCTTTGTATCCTTTTCTTCCAGCTCCCGGAAATAGCCATCCAGTTGATTTTCATCCACTTGGCAGATGGATATTTCGTCATTAAAATATTTCAGCAGTTTCTTAACCTCATATAACTGTGACCGGATATTGGCTATGGTAAGCCCTCCGATTCCGACATGATATTGGGCATATTCCTGTAGAAGCTCCCGGTTCTTTTGATTGGTAACTTCTATAAAGCTCAGTCTCTGCACTGGACTGCTCGGATTCAGTCTGTCCTCTGATAAATGAAACCGTTCCATATACCACACATTAGCATGCCAGTGAATCTCCGGTGCAGTCAAAAATAAAATTTTCCGGCTGTTGTCTATGATCTGCATGGAATTTTTCACATTGACCACTTTCTTCTCTACGATCTTTTCAAACTGGTCGATTTGGCTCAATTCCAGGCGCTCCAGATCTTCGATGTCCTCATCCACACAGAAATCATACAGCCAGTGCAGGGGCAATAAGAAGCGCACCCTTCTTTCCTTGGGATCGTCCCGGTATAGGTTTTCCAGTATGTAATTTAATAGTAGAAACACCTGCTTTTTTAATTTCTCTGGCGCTATCCTTGCAAAATCCCATACCAGTTCCTGCTTATCCTGAATGTATTCAAAGTCCTTGACCAGTTTCGGATCCGGCAGGTAAGGCAGGAAAATAATCTGCGCTTTATACTGCATCCGGTTTCTTGCCATTCCCGGCAGACTGCTTATTTCGCTTTGGACACTGTACTGTTTGATATGGTCGAACACCTTCAGGTATTTCATCACACGCTGCTCATTCCCGGTCTTTTGCAGTTCTGCTTCATATCGGCTCCGCACGGTATAATCGATATCTTTGATATGGTGGATTCCCTGCCGGATGAGAAACCTCTGAATGTTTCCTTTAAGCGGCGCGTCCGACACCTGACACTCCTTAACCTCTGCGATCAGCTCACCGTATTCCTGTTCCACCCAATACCGCTGGATCTTCCGGAGTGCGGATGAGCGTTCAACAGCACTCTGCCTCGTATATCGTCCGCTGTCTATCAGAAGTTTTTTATATTCCCGGAAATCGCATTCTTCTATCAGCGTGACATCATAAATATCCTTTTGTATCAAATAACTTTCCGCTTCTTCCAACAATTCCTTCTGCAATATCCCGCCTGTCACTAGCTGTTTGTGAAGATGCTGTATATCCTCATGCCGTTCAGCTTGCAGTAATCTGATTGCAGACACTTGACCGCCCCCTTCCTATAACAGATCCTGAATACCGTACATAGCCTGATGCTTACTGTAAAATTCATCACTGACTTGTATCAGTTCCTCATCCGTTATATTCAGATATTTCATGGTCGTTTCGATATTCCGATGTCCGAGTGCCTGACTGATAAGCTCCAGCTTCCAGCCGTCCTTCCGTCTTTCATTTGCGAAGTAATGTCTTAGCATATGTGGAGATGCTTTAATACCAGTCTTTTCCTCCAGCCTGCGTAACATCGCATAAACTCCGCTTACTTTAAATGGTTTTCCTGCGTAATCACCGGAGACATTGATAAACAGGTATTCCTGTTTCAAAATCAGTTCCTTATATTCTTCAATATAAAATGTCAAGATATCAAATGTCGCATCGCTGATCTTTGCTCTGCGGAATTCTGCATTCTTAGCCCTTGCATTATTCTCATTATCCTCCCGAAAGTTTACATAGATCACATGGTTTTTGTAATCTATGTCCTCTCCATACCGGACACCTAAGAGTTCCCCGATACGGAACCCTGTCTCGGCCAATAATAAAAGCAGAACCTGATCGCGGCAGTTTGCGCATTCCTGCAGCAAACTTACGATCTTGTCCTGCTCAATGGTTTTTCCCTGATGTCCTTTTTCTTTCAGATAGCCGTGAAAACTTTTCCGGTTCAGCACCCTTCTGACACCTACCGAGTTTCGCACAATCGTCTGTGCGTCCGATAACACTTTCAGGCTTTCTGACTGGCCGTTTTCCCGTTCCATAAAAGTATAGAACCGGAACACTTCTTTCAGATATGCATTGCAAGTCTCATTATTGGGGAGTTTTGAATATTCCTCCCGGCTATGCTCACCTGCTTTTAACCATATCAGAAAGTCTGTAAAGTGTTCATGCTGTTCAGCATATTTCATTTGGTATACATCGTCCAGATGCAGTTGGTTTTCATCCATATAATTCAGATAATAGGATAGGGCAAATGCACTTCTCCGGATCGTATTCGGTGATATCCTCGACCGTTTCTTGTGCATCAGATATTTGGAAGGTAAAAGGACAATGTCCATGCTTTCTTTCTCCCGGATAAAATAGAATTTTTCCTGTTTTTCCATCTGCATGTCTACTACATATTGTGCCATTTTACTCACTTCCTTCCTTTCTAACGCTATACACAGTATACCCACTTCGGGGCAACAAAGCAATTCCAAGCTCCCCAAAAACCGCCTGAAATACCACTGAACTTTTATTGCAAAACCGCTCCTGATCTGTTCAGAACCAACAACGCCCGCAACGTGTTTCTACATATAATATTCTTCACATTTCTGCCTGCGGATAAAGGTTTCCACATCCTCGATGGTTTCTGCCATCTGGCAGGCTGGAAGCGCACACAGAACATCCTCATGGTACCTGCCCCCTGCCACCGCCCGGTGATCCAGGATGGACACTACGCACGTATCGCTCTCCGTCCGGATCGCCCTTCCAAACCCCTGGCGCAGCTTTTTTTGCATATCCGGCACAATAATATCCCGGATATATTCCGTCAGAGTCGCATACCGCTCCTTTTCCGCTTCCCTTAAGGGATCCGGGACAGCAAAGGGCAGTTTTACGATAATCAGCGAGGACACAATATCTCCGGGAAAATCAACACCTTCCCAACAGGAACCGGCTGCGAACAGCACCGCATTCTCCATTGTTTTAAACCGCATGATCTCCTCCTGGGCATTGCGCCACACTTCCACCATCGGAAAAGGCAGGCTGTCCCGTAAAATCTGGTAGACGCTGCCCATTAAAGAATAAGAGGTGAACAGCACCAGCGTATGGCCGTAAGTCGAACAGATCAGACGCTGGATATGCTGCGCCATCATGACGGCTTCCTCCCGGCTTCCATGCTTTGTCCTTCGTAGTGTCTGCGGCAGGTATAAGAGACAATTCTTCTCATAAGCAAATGGGGATTCCGCCACATATTCCATCACCCGGATTTCCTTTCCCAGCCCGTTTTCCTGCCTGGTGCGGGAAAAGCCATTTCCGGCCTTTAAAGTGCCGCTTGTTAGGATAGCCGGGAAACCCTGGCTCCACAGCATGCCAGAGAGAATATCCGGGATTTTCCTGCTTGTCGCACACAGTTGCGGCAATTTCCCCTTATCCTGCTCTAAGTGCAGGATGTAGCGTTTACTGGAGCCTGTAAAAATAGTTAATACCTCTCCTGCTTTTTCTAGCTGGTTCCGTATCCATCCCGGAGCAATCCCCCTTAATTTGTCTGTCAATTCTTTTAACACTTCTTTCCCTTCCTCCAGCGCAATGGCACATTCCTCTGTCATTCGAAAAGCCGATGCTGGTCCCTCATCTGTCATATGATTTTCACTGACTATATGGAAAAGATTATGGAAAACACCCTTTAACTTCTTAGCCGCCATCCCCTGATGCTCCCGCTCCAGAAAATAGCAGATTTCTAAAATATCCTCATAGCATAGAGATTTCCCGTACATCTGCCTTGCCGCATCCGGAAGTTTATGGGCTTCATCCACAATGAGCGCCCGGTAATCCGTCAGCAGAGGTTTATAATCCTTTGCCCGATGGGAAGAATCCGCAAGCAGATAATTATGATTACAGATTTGGAAAAAGATATCCGGATCCCGTGCCTGCTTCAGATACATCTGATAACGACAGCTTGTCCTTCCCGGACACTCTTTTGGGCAGAATTTCGGGACACAGACCAGCCTGCGGTCAAAGCTGCTCAGATTGGCAACCTCATCCATATCGTAGATTTGTTTTAAAGAAAACAGGGCTTTTTTCTGCGCCTCATTTTTAGGCTTATCCCGGACAGCCTCCAAGCGGACTTCCAGACGGTTATCACAAACAAAATGCTCCTTGCCCTTCCGCACAATAGCCTTTAATGGGGATCCGATCAACCCGGTTGCCAGAAAAATATCTGATAAAAAAGGAATATACTCCTGTATGATTGCCTCCTGCAATGCAATGCTGGAGGTGGAAATAACTACCGGACGTTTATCACACACCCATCCGTTTCCCATTGCCGCCGCATATTTTCGCATTAGGACACAAGCTACCAGATAAGCATATGTTTTCCCAATCCCCACACCCGCATCGCAGAGGGCTATTTTCCCTTCCAGCAGGGTATCTAACATCTGATGGCTTAGTTTTACCTGTTCTTCCCTTACGCTTAATCCAGCCTGCGGCAGAAGCGTCAAGAAAATAAAGTCAATTTCCTGATGTGCTTTTCTTTGATATTGATTCTTATAATTCATTTCATTGCCTGCCTTTCACGCATGACGTCAATACCAAAGGAAAACACATCTTTTTAAAGTACGGCTGTGAGTTCCCCCACAGCCGCATATATCTGATATCAACGACACACTTCCATTGATTTCTAATTGTTGTTTCATTGTCGGCGTCATATTTGACCTCGCACCCCTGACAGCCTCTGCCACTTCCTTCATGGCATATATGGGAACATTACCGGCAGGCATCTGGCAAATGCCATTCGCAGATGTTCTGAAGGTCTTGCTGATTACAACCTGGAGTTCATCCTCTGCTCGTTGGCAGAATATCGTATCATTATCCCCCATGGATGCTCATGGCGGAGAGCCAGCCGCGGCTCCCTGTCAGGTCTGATGGATCGCTCAAAAGAAACCGAAACAGACACCAGGGCAGACTTTCCATCACACAATTTCTGCGGTTGGTCTATCCCCGGTACCCGTTTCAAATTTCCTCGTCCTGGCGCTCATCCTGCAACGCTACTATCCATGGGAACGTACCAGTAATGCTGGTATAAGATTTTCAAGGTGCGTAAAAGGGGACACTATCCCCCCTTCTACTTAATAGCCGATGAGACAGCCTGTTTTTATTCAGCTTTCACAACTTTTTTTATTTTTTCCCGCAATCGCCTCAGTTTCGTATAGATCGTCTGCTCCGGCATATTGATACAAGCGCTGATCTCCTTTGGCGCATAGCCCATCATCTTGAGGACAACGATCTGCAGTGTTGTCCTGTCTGCTTCCATCAAAATATGTAATAGCTGTTCATCGCCTATGGCATCCAGCAGTTCCTCTACACTTTGGATCTGCGTTTCACTAACTTCTGTTTCTGCCAGTAACATCTCCACATAATCCAAAAGCGGCATTTGATGTTCCCGATAGCGTCTTTCAGAATTAAAATCCGCCCAATCGCTCTCATGCAATACCTGTATGGATACTTCATCCATGCCCAGTTCCCGGAGCTTTTCTTCCTCACGTTCTTTCCACTTCTTCCATTTTTGTTCTTCTCTTGCTTTGTTATAAGCCACCTTTTTTACCTCCGATCTGAAATTTTTTAGAAATCAAATCGAAGTGGTGGCGCTCTTGCATATTCGAATATTTCGTTATCTGTTACAAAATTTGACTATTTGATTCAGCATATTCAAAAAACCTTCGTTTGTATCAAAGGCTGTTCTGATTTCCTCCTTTAAAACACATACGCAGTTGATTCACCTGCTCTCCCAAAAGACAAACACCCGACATGGCCTATACGGATTCCATCTTTATCGGGCGTTTATTCCAACTTAATTCCCTAGCGCACTAATTCTGTCAGCCACGGAGCCAGCGGTCTTGCGATCACCCTGGCATTTAAATAAGCCATCTCCAAAGTCAGGCAGGTATGGCCCATATAGTAGCCGTCCATCACCTCCAGTGTCATGGCAAGGTCTGGCTTCTTCATATTTGTCAGATAGACCGGAAGCAGGTACTGTATTTTTCCCTGGTATCCTTGAGGTACCACAAGCCCCGGTTCCACCACAGCCCTTCTTCTGCCCAGTTCCACCGCTGTTTCAAATAATAGCGGCAGGTTCTTCGCCTTGCGGATCTTCGCTGGAATCCGCTCCAGATTTTCCGCATCTCCCAATATATGTTCTACGTTTGCCCTGACCGGCCAGTCCGGATTAAATCCTGCGCACTTTTGTGTCACATAGAAAGAAGGCTTCTGTGGCAGCGGCTGTATGTATCTCAGCCACGGTGACAGCTCATCACAGAACCCCCGGAAATACCAGTCCAGCATGGAATCCTTCTTGTGGTTCCGTTCAAAGAAGGCATAAATCCCTTTATACCTGCTGTTGTAAAGTCCAGTATGGAAACATGCGCGCTCATTCTCCACATGAAAGAACTGAGACGATTTTTTAATATCCCTTGTTGAATGAAAATTAAACTCAATGCATTGCTTGCGGAAAATGATATGTAAATAGCGTTCAAGGATAGGAGTATCCTGATTCTTGGTTTCATTCATTGGCTTCTTGAACCGCCATGGTTCCGGGAGCGCCATCTCCCTTAATTCGTTTAACTGCCCGTACCAGTCCGGCACAAAGGCAAAATCAAATAAATCCGGTTTCAACATCATCATACGTTCCTCTGCTTTCTTGTGGTGTCTACCGGGCTTGACTGGGATTGATCCTTTAAGCCCTCATCTATGTAATGTGTTTTCTGTTTATCTTTTTGTTCTTCTATAGCCGCCAGCGAATTGGTATGTTCATTTAGAATATCTTCTTGTGCCTGCGGCTCTCCAGCGGCCGCAGCACGGATCAGCTTATATGTAAGTTTCTTTTCTTCCATCTTGATTTGCTCCTTTGAATAACTAAAACAACTCAGGCCATGTAAAACCGGAAATGGATTTGAAAATTTTTTTATTTTTTTGAAAAAATTTCTTCCGGTTCCGCAAGTCCTGCACTTCTCCCATCGTTTATGAATAAAAACAGACGAAGAAGGCGGGCCTCTGCTCCAATGACAATCGGGGAATATCGTCAGAAATCGACAAAGAAAAACGCCAGGGAGCTTCTTCTGCTCTCTGACGTAATGGTTCCGGATATGGTAGTAATATGCGATATAGGCATTATTATAGGTATGGAACACGTAATATAATACCGGTTCACAGGTATAAGCCTCCGCATCGAATGCCGGGATTTTTTTAGCGGTTCACCCGGCCGGAGCCTATATCCTTTCACAAAATCAATGCCACCCATGGTTTCCTCCCAACGGCAAACCACAGATGGCAAACACGAATAAGCCCTGCTGCGGGAAGCCGTTTTTTTTATTAGCTCCCCAACAGGGCTTTCCGTTATTTCATTAAATCAGTTCTACTCTCATTCCGAAGTAACGGAATGTTTATTCTCTTTCAAATCGGCATCATAACACCTATTCTATACATACTTTAAGGGAATGTATTTTCCATAATCGGTACGATAGAATGTATTCGAGGTGAACAATTATGCCGAAAGACAAACTTATGTATTTGGGTAACCGCATCCGATCCGAAAGGAAAAACTGCGGTCTTACCCAACAGGAACTGGCTGATCAGTGCGGTCTGGCCATAAAAACCGTTCAGGATATTGAGAACGGAAGGAAAAATCCTTCTTATGAAACTCTCTCCCTGTTGATTGAACGATTGGGCATTACCCCTAATTCTCTTTTTCCAGACAAAGTATCATCTGAAAATGAGCTGGCACAGCGCGTTATTGGGAAACTCCAGTCACACAATAAGGAAAATCAGGAAATCCTTCTTCGCACAATGGAGTTTCTATCAGAACAGTTACTGACCCGTCAGCAGAAAAATGAACCGAATGGTTCCGAGTGAAACCAGTAGGACAAGAGTTTCTTGTTTCTGCTGGTTTTTCTCATTATCTGCCATTATAAACCACCGACTTATGAACGAGTTATGGATGAGTTATGGATGGTATATAATTTTAAAAACTTTTCGACAAAATATGACGTTAAAATTGAAAAATACCCCGGAGTAATTTCTCACATTCCTCCAGGGCATTTCTATATTCCATAACCTCATACCGTTGTTTGTATCCTGTCTTTTGATATAAGGCATCCACAATCTTAATTTACGGCTTACCTTGCAAACCAATCAGTCACTGCTGTTCTGCTTTCGATACTCAGCCGGTGCTATTTTCAGAACATCCCGAAAAGCAGTCGCAAACTTACTCTGATTTTCGTACCCCACCTGATTTGCAACCTCCGCTATCGTGTACTGCGTTTGCCGGAGCAGAACAGCGGCCTGCTTTATCCGATATTCTTTCATATACGCACCAATCGGTTGTCCGTAAATTCCTTTAAACGTATCTTTTAAAGATGCTGTATTGATGAGATACTCTTTAGAAAGCTCCTCAATCGTAGGACGCACCTGCAGATTGGAGGTCAGCTTTTTGTGTATTTCTCTCACAACTTCTACCTGCGGGGAGGTATACTGCTCCCGCTGCTTTTCTTTCGATACGTCTACCATACACAGGAATAAGAAAAGCTCCTGGACTTTTATCTTAAAATAGGGTTTCTGCAGGCAGTCCGGCACACAATAAAGTTCAGAAAAGATATGTTCAATCTCATCCTTTGCCCGCATAACAAAACAGTTCCCTTCCGCACAAAATTTTTCCTTAAAATCCAAAATGTCAATGCCGCTCTCAGAAAGGATTTCCGGCGGGTTTTCTGCTACGATTTTCAGGTTGATTACCACAGAGATTCCACGATAATGTTTTAAAGGAAAGCTCATCTCTGGGGAACAGTTATCCATTGTGTGAATGGAAAGATCCCCTTCACCAAGATACAGGCAGGAACCGCTTAAAAGCGTACTTCCTTCCCGTCCTTCCCGGCAGTGATTGATTTCTAATATATTCTTATCCAGATTTTCTTTCCAGTCACAGCTTGTGGCTTCAAAGTCATTATAAATAAGCTGTATTCCAGGATAAACCTGGTAAACTGTCATCAATCCCAAACCATCTGTACAGTCCATTTTATAAACCGTACAATATCCATCATTATCTTTTGGAATGACCGCAGACAACCCTTTTGCATTTGTAATAGAGTTTTCGCTCATAACATCCCTTTCTATTAATCCATTATTCTTTATTTGCTCTGCCAGAATCTCTCTGGCATCTTTTATTATATAAGTTTTTCTCATTTCGCACCGCTCCAATCAGAAGGATTTACAATCCATTTAGCATTATATTATAACCCTTCCAATAGTGCAAACAGAGAAAACGGGCTGACGCTCTCTAAGAAAGCATCAGCCCAGGACCAATTATTTACTGCAATATTCTTTTCCCTCACAGCCGGAGCAGCTTCCGCCGCAGCAGGAACCATTCTTACGATTTCTGTGGATTTTCCGGACAGCCCATACCGCATAAGCTGCCACTCCTAAAACAATGATTCCGGTAACAATCATTCTATTCTCCTTTCCCACTGGCATCCCATAACTCATCCGCCATAGGCTTCCAATGCTTTGCATATACCTCACATTTTTCACATAAATGATCGACACTCTCCGGGGATTGCAGATCAGTGGACTTCGCCCCGGTACGTTTCACCATCTCTCTTAAAAGCTGTGGATTTTCCAGCATCGGGCAGGGGCGCAGCATATTCCTGTTGAACGGCTGGCCGTCACGGTACGCCATAAAGATCGGGCTTTTTAAGGCTTCCAACAGACTGCACTCATGGATGTTCACATTAGAGTAATGGATGAACACACACGGCTCTACATCTCCGGCAGCATTGATATGTAAATAATTCCGTCCTCCGGCAATGCAGCCGCCTACATATTCTGCGTCATTCTGGAAGTCCATGCTGAAGATCGGTTTTGTGTTTCTAAATGCCCTTATCCGTTCATAGACAGTCTTTCTCTGTTCCGGTGTGGGCAGAAGCTCCGGCACCGCCTCATTGCCAACAGGCATATAGTGGAAGAGCCAGACAAACATCGCTCCCATTTCAATCATCATATCAAAAAACGCTTCACTGCTAATGTCCGCATAGTTTGCGCTGGTGTAACAGGTAGAAATGCCAAAGGGCAGTTTATTCTTACGCAGCAAATCCATCGCCCGCATGACTTTTTCAAAAACGCCCTGTCCCCTGCGTCCGTCATTCGCCTGCTCAAATCCCTCCAGGCTGATTGCCGGAACAAAATTCTTTACCCGGAGCATTTCCTGGCAAAAGGCTTCATCGATCAAAGTTCCATTCGTAAAAGAAAGGAACTCGCAATCCGGATGGCGTTCACACAGCGTGATCAAATCCTTTTTCCGGACCATCGGTTCTCCGCCTGTGTAAATGTACATATAAGTGCCCATCTCTTTGCCCTGGCGTATAATGCTGTCAATGGTCTCCAGATCGAGGCTCAGCTTATGCCCATACTCGGCAGCCCAACAGCCCGTGCAGTGCAGGTTGCAGGCCGAAGTGGGATCTAACAGAACCGCCCACGGCACATTGCAGTTTTCCCTTTCCCTGATCTCATTCTGAATGGCAGAACCTTTCAGCGCTGAATTGACAATAAAGTTCTGAAAAAAGGTTTTTCTCACTCCCGCATCTAATTGATATGCTTTCATAATCAACTGATACCAGTTCCCTTTTTCTGCGATTGCTTTACGAAATGCAGCCCGCTGTCCCTCATACCACCCATCCGGTAACACCTTATCCATCATGCTCATTGCCTTGGGAATATTTTTTTCCGGATCTTTCTCTAAATAATCCATCACTGTTTTCACAGCGGTTGAAAAAGCTGTATTTTTTACTGAATCAATGATACTCATTTGTGTCCTCCTCCCAACTGTCCGTGTATCAGTCAGTTTTCTTTTTTGTAAATAAATTCTTTCCTATCATACCGCTCAATACCAGAACGGCTGCTATACAAATCCATTTTCCTGATTTCATCTTTTTTACCTCACATCAAAATCCCAATACGATAAATAACAAATGTCACAATCCATGCTACTGCTAACTGAAACAGGGCGGATAACAGCATCCACCGGGTACTGCCCGACTCTTTCCGTATCGTTGCCAATGCCGCCGCACAAGGAATATACAGCAGACAGAACACCATCAGACAGAACGCATTGAGCTGTCCAAATCCTGCAGCACCCAGGATGCCAACCAGTGTGTCCATCCCTGCCCCGGAATTGATGTTCGGAACTCCAAACAGGACGGCGCAACTGGAAACTACCACTTCCTTAGCGGAAATGCCAGCAATCAGGGCAACCGCTATCTGCCAGAATCCCAGGCCAATCGGTGCAAAGAATGGCACAAGATAATGCCCCAGAATTGCTCCGAAGCTGTCTGCCATTTCTGTCGTATAGCCATGCAGACCGAAATTTAAGATCACCCACATCGCAATCGATGCCACAAAGATTGTGGTTCCTGCTTTCGTCAGGTAGTCTTTCACCTTTTCCCATACATAGATCGCTACCGTTCTGGCACTTGGGGCTTTGTATTCCGGCAGCTCGATCAACAGATAGTTTTCTGACTTCCTCCGGTCAATCAAATGGATGACCGCAGCCACCAGAATCGCTGTCACCAGCCCGATCACATACATGGAATAGGCTGCCAACATGGCATGTTCCTGAAAGAACATCTCGGAAAACAGAATGTAGATTGGCAGGCGGGCGCTGCAGCTCATAAACGGCGTAATCAGCATCACCTTAAAGCGGTCACGTTTATTTTCCAGTGCCCTTGACGCCATGATTGCCGGAACCGTACATCCGAACCCTAAAATCATAGGGATAAACGCCCGCCCGGATAGGCCAAGTTTACTCATAATCCCTTCCATGACATAAGCAACACGGGCCATGTATCCGCTGTCCTCCAGAAAGGCCAGTGCAAGAAAAAGGATAAAAATATTCGGCAAAAAGGTGAGGATACCGCCCACACCAGCTATGATACCATCTACCAATAACGAGCGGAGCATTTCACTGACCCCGGCGGCAATCAATCCCTTGTTGACGACATCGGAAAGGCTCTCAATTCCCACTTCCAGATATCCTTTGAGCCAGTCTCCAATGGTAAAGGTCAGGAAAAACACCAGTGCCATAATACCGAGAAAAATCGGGATACTCCAAAAACGGTGCGTCAATGCCCGGTCTGCCTTTTCTGTCAAAGCATCCTGCCGGTCTTTATTTACCAATACTTCTTTGATGATCTCCTGAATAAAATCATACTTCTCGTTGATGATGTCCGACTCATAATTGCGGTCGATCACATCCGGCAGGTTGACCGGATACCGCTTTGTGATCTCTTTATCCTGCTCTAACAGCTTGATTGCGTGCCAGCGGTAATTCGTCAGATCCGGATATTTCTTTTTCAATTCTTCTATGATAAGGTCAATCTTATCCTCAATGGCATCGCTGTAAACCATCGCATATTCCGCATGATGGTCATGCCGATGTTTTGGCTTGTATGTATGGTGATGGATCAGGCACTCCGGGTTCCTGCAGTCTTTGTGGTGTGCCGCCGCATGGAGCAGCACATCCAGACCAGTACGTTTCCTGGCGGAAACCGGAATCACCGGAATCCCCAACATCTCCGGCAGCCTGTGTGTATCTATCTCCATGCCCCGCTTTTCCACAATATCCATCATGTTAAGGGCCAGTACCACAGGTTTTCCAAGCTCCAAAAGCTGTAACGTCAAATATAAGTTCCGTTCCAGCGCCGAAGCATCTGCAACATCAATGATCACATCGACTTCATCGCTTAATATAAACTGTCTGGATACCTGCTCCTCCATTGTATAGGAAGTCAGGCTGTAAGTGCCGGGAAGATCGACCAGACGGATATTCAAGTCATGGTCCTTTATGGCACCTTCCACCCTCTCAACGGTAACACCCGGCCAGTTTGCCACCTTCAGGTTCGCACCTGTATAGGCGTTGAAAAGCGTAGTCTTTCCACAGTTCGGATTTCCGATGAAGCCGATTGTCAGATTTTTTTTCATCAAATCACCCCACTACGATATTTTTGGTGATGTTACGCCCAAGAGCAAAACGGGTTCCCCGAACCTTTACGATCAGGACGCCTTTATTTTTGCTGTTTAAGACAGCAACCGATGTCCCGCTTGTCATTCCCAGGGCTTCCAGCCGTTTTTCCATATTTACGGGCAGGTTCATATCCATCACCTGATATTCTTTTCCTATCTTTCCATCACAAAGATACATAGATGTCCCTCCTTACCGCTTTGCTTTCGCTGCAGCCGGCATCTTACGGAACTCAGAAAGCATCATGCTGATCGTAATCACTACGAGAATTGCATCGGTCAAAGCAATCGCCAGCCAAACACCACGGATACCCATGCTGCCAATCATAGGCAGAACCACACAGAGCGGAATAAACAGGATGATCTGGCGGAACAGCACCAGCCAGGTTGCCTTTTTCGCTTTACCTAAAGACTGGAACAGAGTTACTGCAATCATAAAGCTGCCCTGCAGAACGTAGGTACTGAACATGATACGGAAGTTCGTTGCTCCCGATGCGGCGATACCCGGCGTTGTCAGGAACATGGACAATATCTTTTCCGGGAACAGCTCGGCAGGGATATAGAATATCAGGGATAACAGTGTCGCAGCCGTAATGAAAACTCTGGTCAGCGTCTTTACCCGGTCATAGTCCTTTGCACCGTAGTTTGTACCAGCGGCAGGCTGGAATCCCTGGCTGATGCCCCACAGCGGGACGAAAGAGAAATTCCAGAAACGGAGTGCTGCACCCAAAAGGAGCTGCGAAGTTTCACCGCCATAATTGGAAGCCACACGATAGATCACCGTCTGCTGTACCAAAGTCAAAATCTGCATTAACAGAGCAGATACACCAACAGAAAGAACCTGCGGAAGCAGCTCTCCGTCAATGCGGATGCGCCCGATCTTTACATGAGGGCTTTTCTTCTTGAAGTACCATAAAGTAATTACTGCCTGAACAAACTGGGAGAAAATCGTTGCATAAGCAGCGGCTTCAATGCCCATGCCGTAGGGGTTCAGGATGCTGATAAAAATAGGATCAAGGATAATGTTCAAAATAGCGCCGCTGGCAATAATGGTCATTGCCTTTTTGAGCTGCCCTTCTCCACGGATGACCATATTCGCACTCTGGAAGAAGTTCACGAACAGCGATCCGGCAAATACGATACGCAGATACTTTTCAGCGTAGTTCAGGATGTTGTCACTTGCTCCGGTCAGGGACAAAAGCTGGCGGGTAAATACCATACCTACAACTGTGTATATGACTGACAGCAAAAGAACCATCGCAACCAGATTGCCCATGATCTTTTTAATTGTGTTTTCATCCTTCTTGCCAATTGCACGGGACAACACCGATGCGGAACCCACGCCCAGCATGGCCGCCGAACCCGCATTGATCAGCGTTAATGGATACGATACCGATATGGCTCCCATCTGTACATCACCGACCATCTGTCCGACAAAAATGGAATCCATCATGTTATATAGCCCAACGACCACCATGCCGAGAACCGCAGGAATACTGAGTTCTATCATAAGCGGCCAGGGACTTTTCGTTAAAAGTTTTGTTCTTGTATCAAGTGCCTGTTTCATCACTTATTCCTCCTGGTCTATGTTTATTAGTCATGTCTAACCAACCATATTAAGTATATAAAATCCGGGCTTCCTTGTACGCTCCATCAGGCAGAAGTTACAATCCATTCGGCAATAAAATTCCCATACCGGGTATGGGGAGCCACAGACAACCGTGCCTCATCCCTCTGCTGATGATTGCTTATTTCAGGAAACCACTAATAATCTGTTCTTCTGCCTGCTGCTCTGTCAGTCCGAGAGTCATCAGTTTTACGATCTGCTCCCTCGCAGCTTCATGAATCAATGCCGCATCCATACAGTTTGCCGCAATCTCCGGCACCGCCCGGACACTGGCTTCATCCATTATGATGGCGTCGCACTCCGTATGGCCGCTGCATGGGGCATTGCCACTGACACGGGATATGAAAAGCTGTTTTGAATGTTCTTTTGCTACGGAACGGGAAATGATATGGGTTCCTGATCCCTCCCCATTTAGAGCTACTTCAAAGGTGCTTTTTGCACTCTGGCAGCCATGCGTCAGTAACCGTTCCGTGACCACAAGCGTTGCTCCGGCAGCTAGATTGGCAGTGGTAAGCCTCTCTGTAGAGTCCACGCCCTTAATCTGCGCTGTTTCCATTTCCATGTATCCGTTTTCTGCGATATGCACGATGGTCTGAGGGTTCATGATCCGTTTCCCCATACCGTCTCCGCTGCCATAGTGTTTCTCAATATATCTTACCTTTGCACCGGGAGCAATAAAGAACCTGTGAATGCCATCATGCTGACTGGCCTTTGTACCCCCATTGTGGATTCCGCAGCCTGCTATGATCGTCACATCGGCATTCTCTCCAATGTGAAAGTCATTATATACAGCTTCGGAAAGTCCCGACTGGCTTATGATGACCGGTATATGTACGCTTTCACCCCTGACTTCCGGCTTTACTATGATATCAATACCCGAACCATCTTCTTTAGATATGATATCAATGTGTTCCGTAGTTCTACGTTCCACGCTCTTTCCATTGGAACGGATATTGAAAGCTCCAGCCGGAATTTCATGCAGGCCAGCCACAGCCTCCAACAACTCCTTTTGTATCAAATCCATTTCTTATCCCTTCCTTTCCTGATAGAATCGGCAGCCACCCATATCGGAACTGTTCAAAAGTTCCGGCAGCACCTTGTCACGTTCTCCCTGGCGCACGATCCGGCCATCGGCTACCACCAGAACCACATCGGCAATGTTCAAAATGCGCTCCTGATGGGAGATGATCAGAATGGAACCATGCAGCCTGCGCTTCATCCCTTCAAAAACCTGCACCAGATTTTGAAAACTCCACAGGTCAATCCCCGCTTCCGGTTCATCAAAAATAGACAACGGAGCTGACCTTGCCAGACTGGTTGCAATTTCGATCCGTTTCAACTCACCTCCTGACAGGCTGCTATTTACCTCCCGGTGAATATAATCCCTGGCACACAGGCCGACTTCGGAGAGGTACTCACACGCCTGCGAAACGGTCAAATCGTGCCCGACCGATATTCGTATCAGGTCAAGAACGGTAATGCCTTTGAAGCGGACCGGCTGCTGAAAAGCAAAGCTGATCCCTTTCTGTGCCTTTTCCGTAATTCCCATATGTGTGATGTCCTCACCATTTAGCAGGATTTGTCCGGACGTAGGCTGTTCGATTCCGGCAATTATCTTTGCCAGGGTGGACTTCCCGCCACCATTGGGGCCAGTTACCGCAATGAAGCAGTCATCCGGCAGCGATAAATTGATTTGTTGTAAAATCTCCTTTGAACCGGAATCCCCGGAAACCTCAAAAGAGATGTTCTTTAGTTCCAGCATATTTCCTCCATAGAAAGGGCGGCACAGCCCATTTGTGAACTGCACCGCCCTGAAAATCATTGATTCATTTTCTCCAAAAGCTGAAGTGCTTCCTCCAGTTTTGGATTTTCAACATCGGTCTGCAGGGCCTCCCTGACACAGTTTCGGATATGAGCCTGTAAAATCTGTTGATTGGCGCTTCGCAGTAAGGCCTGTGTTGCCTGGAGCTGATTGGATATATCCACACAATACCGATCTGATTCAATCATCTGCAGGATACCATCAATCTGCCCTCTGGCAATCTTCAGTTTATGGGTAATGTCACTCTTTTTTGCTTTCATAGGCAGCCCGCTCACTGAATGCTTACAACCTGATAACCTGCATCTTCAATAGCGGCTTTCAGTACATCATCCGGCACATCCTCCCCGAGCTGTACCTGGGCGGTTTTGTCCTCTAAACTGACTTTCACATCCTTGATGCCCTGGATTTCCCGCAGTGCCTTATCTACGTGCTTTACACAATTCATACAAACCATACCTTCAATATTCAATACTTTTTCCATTTGAATCGCTCCTTTGCTTTCATTTATGATTGTTGTCTGTTCATACACACGGTCCACATCCGGTTTTGCATGGGATGTGTGTTTTGCTTTAAACCATCTAAGCCTCAACGCATTTGATACTACAAACACGGAACTGAAGCTCATGGCAAACGCCCCGATCATCGGGTTCAGTTTCAAATCAAACGGCAGATAGAACAAGCCTGCCGCCACCGGAATACCAATGATGTTATAGATAAACGCCCAGAACAGGTTCTGCTTGATATTGCGGATGACCGCCTTACTAAGCTGGATCGCTGTGGACACATCCAGCAGGTCACTTTTCATCAGAACAATATCTGCTGACTCAATCGCCACATCGGTTCCGGCTCCAATGGCAATGCCTACATCTGCCCTGGCAAGCGCCGGGGCATCGTTGATGCCATCGCCCACCATCGCTACTTTCTTACCACTATCCTGCAAACGCCGGATTTCCTTTTCCTTGTCCTGCGGGAATACCTCCGCCACAACACGGTCCACGCCAACCTGACGCCGGATCGCTTCTGCTGTTTTCGCATTATCTCCGGTCAGCATAACCACCTCAATGCCCATAGCAGACAATTCCTGTATTGCCTGCTTGCTGGTAGGCTTTACAACGTCAGCTACGGCAATCACACCGATAAGCTGACCACCACGGGCAAAGAACAGCGGTGTTTTTCCATCAACGGCCAGTTGTTCCCCCATTTGCAGGAGTGCGCCGCCGTTAATACCGTTCGCCGCCATCAAACGTCTGTTTCCGGCAAGGCAGAGTTCATTCTCAATCTTACCCATAATACCCTGACCTGGAATCTGTTTAAAATCTTCTACTGGCAGGAAGGAAAGTCTTTCATTTTCCGCTTCCGCCACAATCGCATCTGCCAATGGATGCTCAGACAGTTTTTCCAGGGAAGCCGCAACCTGCAGCAGTTCCCTCTGCCCGATGTCATCTTTGCATAGAAAATTTGTGACCACTGGCGTACCCTGCGTAATGGTTCCAGTCTTATCAAGAACCACCGTATGAATGCTATGGGCAGTTTCCAATGCTTCTGCTGATTTGATCAGAATACCATTTGTCGCACCCTTTCCGGTTCCGACCATGATCGCCGTTGGTGTTGCAAGCCCCAATGCACAAGGGCAGGAAATAACCAGAATAGAAATGCCAATGGAAAGGGCAAATTCAAACCCATATCCCAACAGCAGCCATACGACAACGGCAATCAATGCAATGCTGATTACCACTGGCACAAACACACCGCTGACCTTATCCGCCATTTTTGCAATCGGTGCTTTGGAGCTGGTCGCTTCATCCACCAGACGGACAATCTGTGACAAGGTAGTATCATCGCCCACTTTCGTTGCCTGCATCTTAAAATAGCCGGACTTATTCATGGTAGCCCCGATGACTTTATCTCCGATATGCTTTTCTACCGGAATGCTTTCACCCGTCAGTGCGGACTCATCAACAGAAGAAAATCCTTCCATGACAATGCCATCCACTGGCACAGACTCTCCCGCTTTCACGATCAGTGTTTCCCCGGCCTGCACTTCCTCCACCGGAACGGTAAACTCCTGTCCGTCACGCTCTACAGTTGCAGTCTTAGGAGCCAGGTTCATCAGTTTGGTAATCGCATCTGAGGTTTTACCTTTTGCACGGGCTTCCAGGGTTTTCCCTAACGTAATCAGCGTCAGGATCATGCCTGCGGATTCAAAATACAAATCCATCATAAAACTATGGACAGTCGCCATATCACCATGACCGAAGCCAATGCCGATTTTATAAATGGCATAAATGCCATAGACGATGGCTGCACTGGAACCTATCGCAATCAGTGAGTCCATGTTGGGAGAACCGTGGAACAGCGTCTTAAAGCCCATCCGGTAGTATTTGAAATTGATGAACACCACCGGAATCAAAAGCAGGAACTGCGTAAACGCAAAGCTCATGGCATTTTCCATCCCCAGCAGGAAACCGGGGAGGGGCCATCCCATCATGTGGCCCATTGATATATAAAACAGCGGTATGGTAAACAGGGCAGAAAGCAGCAACCGCTGTTTCATCTGCTTATATTCTGCCTGTGCCGTACTGGTTTCCGGATTTTGAGTCCGGCCTGCGGCACTGCTTTTGTTCTGGACATTTGCAGCCGTTTTGGGAAATGCCCCATATCCGGCTTTTTCAACAGCCTGGACAATCCCTGCCGTATCCAGAACGGATTCATCATAAGAAGCAACCATGCTGTTCTTTAACAGGTTGACAGACACTTCTTTGATGCCGGGCAGCTTGCCTACACTCTTCTCAATCCTGGCAGAGCAGGCCGAGCAGGTCATACCCGTAATGTCAAATTGCTCCTTTTGCAATTTCATCCCTTCTTTCTTGTTATGATTGGGTACCCGTCCCCCGTAGGGAACGCAATCATTATAAACACGCCTTCCCGGTTTTGTACGCTCCATAAAGGAGCATTTTTTATCCAAAAAGAAAATGATTTTCATGGCAAATCCAATCGGCAGGTTTTCCAATCCAAAGGGCAGAACCGTTCCCAAAACCGTTGACTTTAAAGGGTTTCGTGAATATACTGACGGCATGAACGATTAAACAATCTTTTAATTGTTCAGTCATGTCAAACCAACCAAATATCAAAAAAGAAAGGGGGCTGTCTCCATGAAAAAGACCATTAAACTGATCGACCTTGACTGCGGACACTGTGCTGACAAAATCCAGAACGCCGTAAAGAAGATTGACGGTGTCACTAATGTATCCGTCAACTTCCTGGGCCAGAAGATGGTACTGGAAGCGCCGGACGACAGATTTGATGCTGTCCTGGCCGAAGCAAAGGCGCTGATTAAGAAGATCGAGCCGGATGTGACTGTCAAGGCGTAAAGAAAAGCTGGACACCGGCTGCCGTTTCCTGGTAGCCGGTGTTTTTACATCAAGACGCAGGAAAAGTTCACATACCGCTTTTCCTGCTATGAAAGGAGATATAAATTATGACAAGAAAACAAAAGCACTTGCTCACACGCATTATTGTGGCGGCAGTGCTGTTCCTTGCAGGCAGCCTGCTCCATCTTCCCGAATATATAGAGATGGGCGTGTTTCTTGCCTGCTATGCGGTTGTCGGATGGGATATTGTATGGAAAGCAATCACGAACATCTTGAACGGACAGGTGTTTGACGAAAATTTCCTGATGACGATTGCCACTATCGGTGCGCTGATTTTGGGAGAACATTCCGAGGGCGTTGCCGTTATGCTCTTTTACCAGGTAGGTGAATGGTTCCAGTCCTATGCGGTATCCAAATCCAGAAAATCAATTGCAAGCCTCATGGATATCCGCCCGGACTATGCCAACATCGAAAAAGACGGGAAACTGGTTCAGGTTGACCCGGATGAGGTTCAGATTGGAGATACCATTGTTGTAAAGCCGGGAGAACGCATCCCGCTGGACGGTAAGATCATCAAAGGATTTTCTGCACTGGACACTTCTGCCCTCACTGGCGAGTCCATGCCCCGCGAGGTGGAACCGGGAATGGAGGTTATCAGCGGCTGTATCAATCAGACCGGAATTCTGACCATCCAGACCACAAAGGAATTTGGAGAATCCACCGTAGCAAAAATCCTTGACCTTGTGGAAAATGCAAGTGACAAAAAAGGCCGGATCGAGAATTTTATCACGCGCTTCGCCAGATATTACACCCCTGTGGTGGTATTTGCTGCCCTGGCGCTGGCAATCCTGCCTCCACTCATTACCGGGCAGCCGTTTAGCACCTGGATTTACCGTGCCTTGACTTTCCTGGTTATCTCCTGTCCTTGTGCGCTGGTCATCTCCATTCCGCTTAGTTTCTTCGGCGGCATTGGCGGTGCATCCAAGATCGGCGTTCTTGTAAAGGGAAGCAACTACCTGGAAGCTCTGGCACATACTGAGGTGGTTGTCTTTGACAAGACTGGCACACTGACAAAAGGCTCCTTTGCAGTCAGTGAAATCCATCCGGTCGGCATGGAGGAGGCACAGCTTTTGGAACTGGCTGCATATGCAGAGGATTATTCCAACCACCCGATCTCACTCTCAATCAAGCAAGCCTATGGACAGAAAATCGACAGCAGCCGGATTTCCGAAGTTCAGGAAATCGCTGGTCATGGTGTGCGGGCTGTCATTGATGGAAAAACGGTTCTTGCCGGGAATGCCAAGCTGATGGACAAAGAGCATATCAAATACACGCCATCTGCTTCTGTCGGTACAGTGGTCTATCTGGCCTGTGATGGGAAATACGCCGGATGTATCGTCATTGAGGACGAGATCAAAGCCGATGCTCCAGCGGCAATCAAGCTGCTGAAATCTGCCGGAATCCGCAAAACAGTCATGCTGACTGGGGATGCCGATGCAGTTGGTAAGAAAGTCGCAGGGCGTCTTGGTCTGGATCAGGCTTATACAGAACTGCTCCCTGCCGACAAGGTTGACCGTGTGGAAAGTCTGCTGAAACAGAAAAGTGAAAAAGGTACACTTGCCTTTGTTGGGGATGGTATCAACGATGCTCCCGTACTGGCACGCGCCGATGTAGGTATTGCTATGGGCGGCCTGGGTTCCGATGCGGCCATTGAAGCCGCCGATATCGTCCTTATGACGGATGAGCCATCCAAAATCCCCGCTGTGATGAAGATTGCCCGCAAGACAATCCGCATCGCAAATCAGAACATCGTCTTTGCCCTGGGTGTGAAGTTCCTGGTACTGATCTTAGGTGCTTTGGGATATGCGAATATGTGGGCGGCCGTGTTTGCCGATGTGGGTGTTTCCGTTATCGCCATTCTCAATGCGATCCGCGCTATGCGGGTCAGGCAGCCGGATTTGCCAGTGAGCGGCGGAAATCAGGTTTAAGTGCAATAGAATGCGCCGCAACTTTCAAACGCTGCGGCGCATTTCTTTATTGCGTATCAGTCGGACAGGATATTTCAAATAAAGCATCTATGGAACGGTGCAAGAGCTTTGCCTGGGGCGTATCCGACAAAGAATAATAGACTTCTTTTCCATCCCTTCTGCTTGAAATGATCCCGCTCTTTTTCAGTATCCGTAGGTGGTGCGACACAGCAGGGGCACTCATATCCACAGCCGCCGCAATGTTACAGACACATTCTTCGCAATGACACAGCAGCCACAAAATCCGCAGCCGGGTTGGATCGCCAAGCTGCTGAAATAAAAATGCTATATCTGTAAAGCCTTCCGCAGAAGGCATTTTGTTTAGTACCTTTTCAATATTCTGTCCGTGGTTGTGAGGCAGATTATAATGCGGCATAAAAATCAGTTCCTTCCTGTACCTATGATACCTATATAACTTTTGTCTGTCAAACAGCTTAATAATAGATTGGAGAAAATACATGAATAAAACAGAAAAAACAACCTTTACGGTTCCAAGTTCTGCTGAATTGGAACAACTGGCCGAGCTTCATAAAGCAATGGGCGATTACACGCGGATTCGGATACTATGGTATCTGATGCAAAAAGAATACTGCGTCAGCGACCTGGCTCAAAAAATGGAAATTACAGAGTCCGCTATCTCCCATCAACTTCGGGCATTGCGTATTGCCCGATTGGTACAATCACATAAAGCAGGAAAAAATGTAATCTATTCCTTGCAGGATGAGCATATCCGGTGGATTCTTGAAAAAACCTATGACCACATTTCAGAAAGATAAAAGCACAGCCCCTGTGCTTGTTTTACAGGGGCTGCGCCGGATATTTCATTACAGAGCTTCGTAGGAAACCAACTGGCTCATAGGGATACGCTGTGTATCAAAACGATTGGTGTCCGCCGGTTCCTCATCGGAATAGCCGATAACCAGAATGTTGATCGGCTCCAGATTTGCCGGAAGGTTAAATTCCTCACGCAGAACATCGGGCTTGAAATAGCATACCCATACCGTGCCAAGACCAAGCTCCGTGGCCTGCAGCATCATATGGTCAGTCAGAATGGACGCATCGATGTCATTCGTCTGCTTCTGGTCGAAGGGACGTACCCATGCTTTGTTGTGGTCGGCGCAGACGATAATTGCCAGTGGCGCACCGTAGATGCCAGCGGCCTTGCTGATCTTCGCAAGACCTTCCTCGCTCTGAACAGCGATCAGGTGAACAGGCTGGAGGTTTGCTGCGGTCGGTGCTACATGGGCCGCCTCCAGAATCTTCTCCAGCTTTTCAGGCTCCACCTTCTTGTTGTTATAGCTGCGTACAGATTGACGCTGTTTTGCAATATTGATAAATTCCATAATAATTAACCCTTTCTGTGTATCATGTATTTGGTATGTCAAACCAACCTTGACTTTATTGTAGCACTCAAAAACGAATCCGCAAGAATGCACTTTTTCGGAAGATACTTCCCCAAAAGATAGTACCTTGCAGGAAAGGAGAACCTATATGAAAGAAAAAAATCAATTCAACTGCCCGGTGGAAGCAACCCTGTCTTTGATCGGCGGCAAGTACAAACCATTAATCCTCTGGCACCTAATTGACCAGCCGCTTCATTATATGGAATTGCAACGACTTATTCCAAATGCAACACCGAAGATGCTTTCTCAGCAGCTCCATGATTTAGAGGATTGCGGAATGATCCATCGTGAGGTAATCCCGGAGAAACCACCAAAGACAATCTACTCTCTTACCACATTTGGGCAGAGTATCATTCCTCTTTTAGATGCTATGTGTCAATGGGGAACCAACTATCTGGACGGATTGGATGTGCAGCCTCCATGCTGCAAAAAATAAAATAAAAGTGCCGACAGCAACAGCGCACAAACGCTCATTGCCATCGGCACATTTACTACTTACCCCACAAACCGATACCCGCTCCCGACCACAGTTTCTATGTACCCATCTCCGATCTTCCATCTGAGCGAATACACCACATTCGCCGCCGCCCCGCATTGCTCCGGGTCCGCTTTCCAGACTGCTTCGTAGATTTGCTCTTTGCTAAGAACCCAAGATGGGTGTTGGGCTAGATAGAGTAAGGTAAAGAACTCATGATGGGTGAGTGGAACGGAGTGGTTATCGTGGTAGACTGTCTGTTCGTTGATGCGAATTTCCAGGTTAGGGGATGTAAGGATGTTTGAAGTAAGAGATTTTTCTAAGGGATGTGCCATTACTGGTTCAACCATTAATACATCCATAATCTTCTGTATAATATGTTCTTCAGAATCAGAAAAGGTTACAACCATTATTTTCCCATGCAATCACCCTCCCATACTAATCCTACACTGTAAAAAATCAGCAACCCTACATATCCGCTTAATTGTTAGCATCATTTCTTTCTATCCTATCAGCTTCCTCCTGAGTGATTATGCGATTCCGCACCATACTGTCTAATACATGACTCACACGCCGTAAGGCCAGTTCTTTATTGGTATTGGGCGAATAAGCCGATGGCGCATTCGGAATTCCTGCTAACATAGCACATTCATAATCCGTCAGTTCTGATGGTACTTTTCCAAAGTACCCTATAGCCGCCTGATAGATGCCATAATAGCCACTGCCGAAATAAACTGTATTCACATATAGCTCGAAGATTTCTTCTTTGCTGTATTTTGATTCCATTTCCAATGCTGCGAAAATCTCTGCTGCCTTGCGCTCAATCTTTTTATCCTGTGTAAAGAGCAAATTTTTGACAAGCTGCTGCGTGATGGTGCTTCCTCCCTCTACAAAAGACATTGCTCTGATATCCGTCCATGCTGCACGGCCAATCGCAATCAGATCAATTCCACAATGCTCTTCAAACCTGCGATCCTCCACGGATATGGTGGCAGCTATGTAAAACTGTGGCAGCGCGGAATAAGGAGTAAATCCTTCCATGTTGCAAATTTCCTCTACTCTTTCATTGATTGGCTGTTCTTCTACCGCTCTTTTGTACATCTGATAACCCTTCACGCCGAAAAAAGCACAAACAGCAAATAGTGTACAGAGCAAAAGTGCCACCAGACTCATAAACAATTTTCTAACAGGATGTTTCCTCTTCCATTTTCTTCTCATAAACATCCATCCTTCTCCAGCTTTCTAACGGTACAATCCGACAGTGAATAAACAATGCAGATAACGATAAGCAGCATAGAAAACAAAACCATGAAAACACATAATGCCGCTATATATGCAATTTCTAATGTCTTTTGAGCAATTCTGTTCCAAATATAAGTCTTATTTTTCATAGTTCGCTCCCATATTCAATCTTAACTGATACCTAAAATGTTCTGCGGTACAGCAGATTTTCTTTTCCACTGTACCACAGTTTTTATCTATCGCTCCATTACATATCATTGATCGTTGCGGTAATTGCCATGTTCCGCATCCGTTTTGCTGGAGCATACGCAGCAAGTACCGCTGCTAAAATAACAAACAAGAGAATAACTACCAACGAGCCAACGGGCAGACTCCAGACCGCATAAGGGAAATGGTTGGAAATAAGAAAATCATACAGCATCTTGTTAAAGGGTAAACCAACAACACAGCCGATCACACAGCCCCAAAAAGCATAGGTAAATGCCTCTGCCGCAATCATTTTTGTGATTTGATGCTTATTCATTCCTACCGCTCGCATGGCACCGTACTGTTTGCTTCTGGCTGATACGCTCATGGAAATACTGTTGACGATGTTCATTACTGTAACCAGTGTAATAATTCCCAAAAATCCATATACACAAGCCACAAATGCAAAATAAGTACCAGTTGTACGCTGATCCCGATTGTCGGTCAAGTTGTAACCGTTTCCTTCGACTACACTGCGGATTGCAGCCACATCTTCATCGTTTGCATTAGCAGCTACTTGTACCATAATGAGTGAGTAATCAGTCACGCCTGTTAAACGGGCAAAAGTTTCACCGGAAGTGATGAGAGTGATCTTTCCACCAGTCAGTCCATCCACACTAAATGGATCGTACTTTAACAATCCTGCAATCTCAAGTTCATCGGTTCCAACAAGAATTTTATCACCGATTTCCCAAGGGCAGCTCTGATCCCATGTTGCAAGGACATACCCACTGTCACCATAGACTTTTGAGAGATCGCTACCCTGGCGAAGGATTCTATCCTTTTTAAGACAATCTAAGTCAAAATCGTCAAAAGAAACAAGATCGATGGTGCTGGCAAGCGTCCTGTCACCATTCAATCCTGCGGGAATATCAAAGCTGCTCCGGCGACCATATACTTGCTTTACACCATCCATGTCCAGAATCATTTCTGCCAATCCACTATCGATAGCATTTCTGCCATCGCTACTTGAAATGTTGATGTCAGAAGCGGATGCCGATTGAGGCATAATATGATCGACAAAATCGATCAAAACGGAAAAACTCAGAAACAAAATAATGCTAAGGGCAAAAGAACCCGTCATCAGAATCAAGTTTTTCTTTGCAGAAGTTGCATGATGAATACCCAAGACTGTTTCAATTTTGAAAAAACGTGCGTTGACCGAATGACGGACAACTTTAGTATTTTCTGAATTGCCCGAAACTGCCGCGATGGGCGATACCTTTGCAGCACGTTTCGCCGGAGTTCTTGCGGCAAGCAGTACAGTAATAACACCAACAGCAATACCGCTAATAATCCCAATAATACTGACGCCAAAAAGAGGAATGTTGGAAAATTCTTCGCCTACGAAAAAACGCAGAGCGGCACACAGCCCCCAAGTGACCACAATTCCAAGCACAAGACCAATCGGAACCGCTGTTTTGCACCAATTCAAGGCTTCCAATCGTACAAAGCGTATAATCTGTTGTTTGCTCATTCCGATACAACGCATCATGCCAAAGAATTTAATTCTTTGAGCAACGCTGTTGTTGATACTGCTTGCAATCATCAGAACACCTGCAATTAAAATCAGCAGGAATAATACAACGGCAGTCAATAAAAGGGTTTGCCCCATTTGGCTGTCAAACAAATTTTGAAACGAAAAGCCGTCATGCTTTGCTGCTAATCTGGCTTGTTCCATCTTTGCCCCCATTTCAGCCATACTAAACACAGCTGTTACCATGAATACAGCAAAAATAATACATAGAAGTGTCATACGGTTCTGCCGCCTACGCACCTTTGCTGAAATCGGGATAAGGCTAAGATAGCTTCTCATTCGCGGCACCTCCCCAAATCGGTCAACACACCGTCCGATACATTCAAAACCCGGTCTGCGGTCTGTGCGATACTCCGGTTATGCGTAATCATGATGATAGTCTGCTCATACTTTTGGGATGTCTCTCTCAGCAGAGCAATGACCTCGCTACTGTTTTGAGAATCCAGATTTCCGGTCGGCTCATCAGCAAGAATCAGGGACGGCCGCGTCATCAGAGCGCGTCCGATTGCTACTCTTTGCTGCTGACCACCGGACAACTGACTTGGCAGATGGTTGCGCCGCTCCTGCAGGTTAAGTACCGACAACAGTTCCTCCAGATACTTTTTGTTGGGCTTCTGGTAATCCAACAGGACAGGGAAGATCATGTTCTGCTCAACCGTCAGTTCCGGGATCAGATTAAACGCTTGGAAGATAAAGCCGATATTCCGGCGTCTGAAAACGGTAAGCTCTCTCTCCTTCATGGAAAAAGTGTCTTTGCCATCGATCAGCACTTTGCCGGAGGTCGGCGTGTCAAGCGCACCAAGCATATTGAGAAGGGTGGTTTTGCCAGAGCCGGATTCACCGACAATCGCCACAAATTCCCCTTTCGGTACGGAGAAGCTGACATCCTTTAATGCGTGTACGGCTGTTTCACCACTGCCGTAGGTTTTGGAAATTGATCTTACTTCTAATAAATCCATATTATAAGCACCTCTTTCTTCTGAATTCTTTTAAAGCATATCATCCATACCCTACAGTAACATGACAATCAGCCTACAATTTTGTAGGATTCAAGAAATTCAGTGTGAATGTAGTGCCGATTCCCAATTCACTGTCCACTTCTATTGTACCTCTGTGGGCCTCGATGATCATCTTCGCAAGCGGCAGGCCAAGACCTATGCCCTGCTTATCTTTGGAAAATCGACTCCGATAAAATCTTTTGAAAATATGATGCAAATCTTCTGGATGAATGCCGTTTCCATTATCCTTTATGATAATCTGAACCATAGATGCGGATTGTTTCCACTCAATTCGGATAAATTTTCCCTGTTCTGTATGGTCAAAGGCATTTTTTACAATGTTCTCTATTGCCTCTATCATCCAGTCATGGTCACAAAACAGTGAAATGTGGTCGTCCCCGGACAGAACCAGTTCTTTCTGCTCCTGCTTTGCACGGTATGCAAAATGCAGCTCGACCTCTCCCAATATGTCTGCCACATTCTCAGAGGTTTTCTCAAACACAATGGAACCCGCATCCAGCTTTGTAATCTTCAACAGGTTCTGTACCAGCGTTTCAATCCTATCCAGTTCTTTTTCTGACAGAGTTGTAAATTCCTGAAGCTCCGGTAATTCTTCGGTTTCCCCCTGCAAAAGTCCGTTATAAATATTTAGCGCCGCAAGAGGCGTTTTTAACTGATGAGAAATATCAGATATGGTATTTTTCAGGAACTGTTTTGATCTTCTCTCATTTTCTGCATTTGCATTTAAGATAGCCACCAGAGAATTTACTTCATGAAACAGTCTGTACAGTTCTCCTTCCTCAGCGCAGGCAATCCTCGCTTCACGGTTGCCGGAAATGTATTCTGTAATCTGCTCCACTGCATCTTCCATAATTCTATTCTGGTTCTTAAAATACCCATAGCAGGCAATCAGGATTACAATATCCATAGCCAGAGCGCATAATAAAATATAAAGTGCTGCATCATGCACCCCAAAGACTATGAATGATACAGAAATCAGAGCAAACACCAGTATACACGCCACTATCTTGCAAAATAAGGCTTTAATTTTTCTGTTTGCCAGTATTTTCATAAGGTACCTCACTCAGCCGTATTCCACTTATATCCCATACGGCGTACTGTAATAATTCTTTGAGGATTTGCCGGATCATCCTCGATTTTTGTCCGCAGCCTGCGGATATACACCGTAAGGGAATTATTGTCTATATAGTTTTCATCACAGTCCCAAAGATGGCTCAAAATCTGTTCCGGCGAAAGAACCGTATCCGGATTTTCCATAAACAGGCGCAAGAGCTTATACTCGTTTGCAGTTAATTCCACCTGTTCATTGTTTTTATACACTTCTCCTTTTAGAAGCTCGACACGGATACCATTTGAGTTCAGTTCCGTATCTGCCTGGTTAAAGTTATCGCTCCTACGGAGCAGCGCATTGATTCTGGACATAAAAATCGCCAGCTTGAACGGTTTAGTAATATAATCATCTCCGCCGATATCAAGCCCCATGATAATATCCGTTTCTTCATCCATAGCAGTCAGAAACATAATCGGAACTTTTGAAGTCTTTCGTATATTTCTGCATATATCAAATCCTGAACCATCCGGCAGGGTAACATCCAGGATCACCAGATCATATCTTCCTGCTTCCCATAAGCTGTCTGCCTCACTGCTGGTGTGTGCAACATCAAGCTGATACCCCTGCTTTTTTACGGCAAAGGACAGTCCATTTATCAGGCTTAAGTCATCCTCAACCAATAAAATTCTTTTCATAATGTATTGCTCCTTTATCAGTTTCTTATTTCAATCAGTCATTTTCAACTGAGGAAAAGTCATGCGTTTCTCTTTAGAACCTTTCATTGTCCTATGGACACAGATTCGCTACAGCTTATTTTACCTCTAAAATCGGGTTTTCTCAACTCGATCATCGTCAATAGATACAAAAGTGCCGACAGCAACAGCGCACAAACGCTCATTGCCATCGACACTTAACTTTTTTCTCATCCCACAAACCGATACCCGCTTCCAACCACCGTTTCTACATACCCCTCTCCGATCTTCCGTCTAAGCGAATACACCACATTCGCCGCCCCGCAATGCTCCGGGGCGCTTACTGTCTTGTACATCAACTCTTTTCCAGCCTTTTGCAAAACCGTACACCTTCTGCACAGTAAGGATCTCCTAAGTTCATTACTTTATCTTCTACATATCCATTGTGCTTATAAAATGAAACTGCCTTGAAATTCTCCTTAAATGCCCAAATAATAATTTCTTGAAAACCAGATAACATTGCCTGTTTTTCTGCAAATGTAAGCAGGCTTTTTCCAATTCCCACTCCCTGAAAATCCTGCGAAACATAAATACGCCAGATTTCAAAAGCACCACTTTTATCAGAATCAGCAGTTTGTCCAAACGTCAACAGCGCTTTTACAATTCCATCATCTTCATAAATATAATTTGCCAGACTGCCAGAAAGCAACTCTGCCTCAATTTCCTTTTTTCTTTTTTTACAGCCTTCGAGGGACAACAAATCCGGATTTATATAAGAACTGTATATATTTTTCCAATCACCATTAACAATCTCTCCCACAATGTCAAGATCGCCTATCTCCATTAAACGTATCATTTCACACCTCAAAATTCAAATTGCTTATTCGGTATTAATCTGTAGCAACATGAGTTAATCAATTTTTTCGATTGATAGGCTGAATCCACTACAGTCAAAGTGCTGCTTCAAATCCATATTCATGTAAAACCAAATCTTTATCTATAACTTCATCATAAATACCATTTGCTCTTATAAAACCATTCTTAATATACAAGTGAATGGCAGGCACATTTATATCCACAACGAAAAGCCTCAAATACTCAGCACCACAATTTTGGGCAACTTCTTTTGCTTTATCAAGCATCAGACTGCCTATTCCCATTCTTGAATAATTTACATTTACTCCCAGTCGGTCTAAATACAAAGATTTACGCTGATTATCTTGCCATTCTACAGATTTTTCGCCTAAATTTGTATCACACAAGACAAATGCCGAAATAAGTTCTTCATTACTGTACAGAACATAAAGGCGGTTATTTTTAATATCCTCATCAAAAAACTCACACGGATATATGTCATCCCATATCTGTATTTGATTGTTATTCATATTCTGAATTATATCCTCATACATAGCCTTAAGCCGTGGTAAATCTTGCATAACAGCTAATCTAAAATTCATTCTATTTGCCTCACATATCCAAATTCTTTAGCTTAATATACCATAATTTCCAGGATAGTCAAACTAATTATGACTCTATTCTTCCCCCACAAACCTATACCCGCTCCCAACCACAGTTTCTATGTACCCATCTCCGATCTTCCGTCTAAGGGAATACACCACATTCGCCACTGCCGCCCCGCAATGCTCCGGGTCCGCTTTCCAGACCGCTTCGTAGATCTGCTCTTTACTAAGAACCCAGGATGGGTGTTGGACTAGGTAGAATAAGGTAAAGAACTCATGGTGGGTGAGTGGAACGGGAATGCCATTGTGGTAGACAATCTGTTCGTTAATGCGGATTTCCAGATTGGGGAAGGTGAGGATGTTTCTTTGCTCTCCTGGTACTGATAGTTTTGTAACTTGACACTGTACATTATCAGAAAGATATTTCACTACATCTTGAAGGAGAGATTTATCTGCTTCAATCATTAAAACATTTACCATTTCATTCACCCCATTCCTGCTTGCATATCACTTCATTTTTATATGCATGGTTTCCTCTAGTGCATTTTCTTCATGAAACAGGGTATTCTTGCTTCCTATACATGAACACATAAATAATGACGGACAGAAGTAAATAAAGCACTATTGCAAGGCAAGAAAATGGTATCTTCAGCACAGTAGTATATATTGAATCGCATTGTATAAATGAAAAGCAGTATGTTATAGGGTGCCAATTTACAGCCCTTCCATTGGCAACAAAAACACCTGATACACCAAGCAACAATGATAATGTGGCACCCCACAAATACTTCCCCTTTGCTTTTGAAAACCATAGGATAATAGGGAGGGTTCCAACAAGGACACAAACAGGCGAAATAAAGTTTGAAATGACAATCTTCCAAATATCTGTAATTGCTATTTGTGAGCAATTCATAACCATACCAGTCAGTATCAAAACAATGTTCGAAAACAGCCCTATCCATATCGAAAGACTAAACGCAACTAAAACTTTCGCTTTAATCACACGGCTCCAACGAACAGGTATTGTAAATAAATTCTTTTGCGTGTTCTGAGTATACTCTCTATCAATGATATATCCACCAATAAGAGATAGACAAAAAGGCAAAACCAACAATACATTATTGTATGTAAACATACTTGCTAACTGTTCAAAAGTTGCATCCTGTACCCGCCCAAGTAATTGAACAGAAGAAATAATCATGCTAAACAAAATGCCGATATATGCAACATATGTCATTTTCATTCTTTTAATCTTGCAAATTTCCGCCAGATAGAGTTTTTTCATTCGCTACACCTCCTGACCATTATAAATTAAAATGCCTCCAAGCATTGAAATACATACTACAATGACCAGAAGCAACTCTCCCCTAAATGCCGGATAGTATAAAGCATCCAAACCATATTGTAAGTTTGGAGTATATTCAACAATCGACAATGGATAGGTAATACGGTACGCAATGCAAATAGGCAGATGCAATTTTAGACAATTAAGCATTGTCAACTGCCAAACAAAGAGGAAATCTATAAGCACAAAGCAATTTGCTAAAATCAACGCAATAAGATGCTTTTTATGGAACACAACAATTACCAACAATACTGGCGCTGTTCCACAAACGGCAGCTATTACAGTAATAAAAAGTGCTTTCAATGCTTTTAATACAAAGGCAGACGACATTCCCAAAAATATGCCGCCTGCGAATGTATATAGACAGTTTATGATTGAAAAAATCAGCACAAACGTAAATGCTACTTCAATCTTTGACAGAAGAATTTTGGACTTTGGTACGGCAGTCACAAGTATTGTTTTCAAAGTATCGTTCTGTTCCTCCATCGAAAAAAGCATTACCAGAATAATGGAAAACAAAAAAGGGGCAACAAGGAAATTACCTAATAAAATATTCATTCCTACAAGGTTGCGGAAACGATATCCATTATGCAAACAAAGTGCAAAAGAAAACGTAGGCATAAGTACGCCAACCAACATGATCATTCGCACTGTTTTCTGTCTCTTTACTTTTCGTAATTCGTTTAAATAGACTTTAAGCAATCCCCTCACCTCCTGTTATCTTCTTAAAGTAATCCTCCAATGTATTTTCACAGAGATGCGCTTCGCTTACATCAATGCCAGCTTCAACAAGAGTACGGTTAATCATTGCCACTGGAAACGACATATCATACAGATAAAGAGTGTTTTTGTCCACAATTTTCATGCTTTTTATTTTAAATGCACCATCAATGATTTGTGCAGCCTTTCCAGCATCCGATACGAAAAACTGAACATACTTTGTATTCTTTTTTTCCAGTTCTTTCAAACTTTCTTCTTCCAGCAGTACACCGCGGTCTATGATGCCAACATCATCGGCCAGCATAGCAATTTCAGAAAGAATATGACTGGAAATCAAAACTGTTTTTCCTTTGGTACTGCACAGTTCCCGAATGAAAGAACGCATTTCTGCAATTCCGATAGGGTCAAGGCCGTTTGTGGGTTCATCGAGTATTAAAAGTTCAGGATCATGTACTATAGACGCTGCAATGCCAAGCCGTTGCTTCATACCAAGCGAATATTCGGAGAACATTTTCTTATCCTTGTATGGCAAACCAACCAATTCCAAACTTTTCTGAATGGCATTCTTGTCTGTGACATCACGCAAACTTGAAAGAATCTGCAAATTTTCCGTAGCTGTCAGGTTAGGATAAAATCCCGGTGTTTCAATCATTACTCCAACCCTTCGCAAAATTTCTGCCTTATTTGCAGGAAATTGCATTCCAAACATCGTAATGTTTCCATCTGTTATTGGAGTCAACCCCAACATCATTTTCATTATTGATGTTTTGCCTGCACCATTTCGTCCAAGCAATCCATAAATGCTCCCTTTTTGAACATGAATATTTACATGACTTACTACCATGTTCACTCCATAACATTTACACAAATTACTTGTTTCAATTATAAGATTGTTCATTTTCAACTCCTTCACTAACAGTTTACTGCTGTAAGATGCCAGATCAACCTACCATTTCGTTAATTCTGGCAATCAGGTCATAGTCCGTTTTACAGCAAAACACCGCTCCACAGGCTTGTGCCTCATTTCTTAGACGAGTATCATCATCGCCAGACATAAGTAAAAATGGAACTTTCACACCCTTCTGGCGTAATTTTATAAGAAGCTCCAGCCCTGTGCCGTCCCTCATATTAAAATCAGAACATACTGCATCAACAGTAACAGACTCAAGAATTTTCAAGGCATCAGCCACACCCATAGACTCATAGGTTTGGAATCGCTTTTGCAAAGCGGATGACAATATCCGCAAAAAATCCATATTATCGTCCACAATAAGTATTTTCTTCAATTTCGTTCTCCTTGTAAATTACTACTTTGAATATACAGCTTGTACTGCTTCCGGAAGTTCATCATACTGTACCTCTGCCCAGGTTACTACACCACGAATCGGTGCCACTTTCAGGCAAAGATACGCACCATCGGTCAGGACTTTACTTGTTTCAAATGTAATATCCCGTTCTTTTCCGGTTTCATCGTAGGCATCCAGATTGTATTCGTAGTTCATGGTACCATGTGGATCAATTTCTGTTACCCAACGATTATCGATCTGCGTATAGTAGTCGGTTTTTCCCTGCGTAGCCAGGAATGCTACACCCATACACAGCACGATTAAGACTACTGCACCAATACCAAGCCACAATTTTTTCGATTTCATATTAGCCCTCCTTAATTTTACCGCTTATTTTTAGCGGTTTTTTTGACCTTTTGATTTGTTTTTGTTATAGATGCTTTATTTTCAGCAAATAAAAGCATAACAGTACTTATAGTAAACATAAGCAGCAGTATTCCAGTGCTTAAAAATATATTGTAGGCAGCCGTTTCACCACCCTGGTAATTAATAAGCCCTAATCCCGCAGTAACGGGATAGATATTACCAAGACCATGACCAGATGCAAATGTTCCTACAAATCCATAAAAGAAAGAAAATCCAACCCCCGCCATAAAGCTGCCTGCGCGCTGCCCAGTAAATACAATAATCGGAAGAACAGCCACATACACAAAGAGGTTCATTCCAATCATCCTAACAAGGGCCAGTATCATCCCTGCAAAAGAGAAGCCCGGAAAGCGGCTTATAAAAAATATAATCATGGTAAAAACAAATTCGATGGCGGCCAGAATAATCGCCAATCCGCCAACGGCAATCAATTTGCCCGCCAGCAATTTCCGAAACGGTATCGGAATTGTCAAAATGTTTTTTAACGTGTCGTCTACACGTTCTCTTTCGATGATATAACCAGCAATCAGGGTAATAGTCGCCGGAAAAATCAGACTAAAGTTATTCCAGATCACACTGTTTGAAAAATATTCAAGGGTATGAACCGCCCCATCCGATGCAGTTGCCATAAAGCGGGTAAGCAGAACAACCGTTAGCATCGTGGCAACACCGATCCAGACAACAGAATACCTCTTTAATTTATAAAACTCTGTTTTTGCGATTTTTAGCATTACTTTCACCTCAACTTTCATGCTTGCTGTAAATCTTTATGATAGCCAGATAAGATATTGCACCGATGATAAACACAATCAGGACAACCATCCATAGCGGCAGGAAATATGGCTCTATGACTGAATATGCCGGGGAGTCCGGTGAAACAAATTGTGCTGCCTGCCAACGGTAAATAGTGGGTGCAGGGAATATGTTGGATATCAGCTTCATGGCTGGTTCTTCCGATGCAAATTGCCCTCCATACGCCAGCATATAATCAAACATGGTGTAAAAGAATGTCAATATAATTGAAAAGATATAAGAACGGTTAAGCCCAACGATTATAATGACAACTGGCAATGTGCTGGCTGTATATAACACGCTGGTAACAACAGAAATCCATATCTTCTCACCAATGTTTACTAATTCGCTCCCAGCCATTAGTCCTCCGGCCATAGAAGACAGCAGAGTTGCCAATGAGTAAATCAAACCCAAAATAAAAAGAACGGCAATTTTAGCACTCGCAATTTTCACTGGGAAAACAGGAATTGTGTGTAAATTTTTTAATGTATCGTTATCACGCTCCATAAAAAACAGCATGGCCGCCACAATTCCTAAAACGATAGGCAGCATGACAGGCTCTCCCAATGTTACGAGCAGTCCAAAAACAGCATCAAATCCCGTAAAATTTCCGACACTCCCGGCTAATACCAGTGCTGTAAAGGGAATAGGGAAAAGCAGGGCTGCGAAAACCACAAAAGACACAAAATGTTTGCGCTTTAGCTTCCAAAATTCGCATTTAATCAGTTTAAGCAATCCCCTCACCCCCTGTAATCTTTTTGAAGTAATCCTCCAAAGTGTCCTCACAGAGATGCGCTTCCTTAATGTCAATACCATTCTCCATAAGGGCGCGGTTAATCTTTGCTACTGGCAAAGTTGTATCATACAGATACAGATTGTAACTATCAGCAATCTGCATATTTCTAGTTTGGAACAGCTTGCTGATAATCTGTGCAGCCTTACTTGCATCCGAAACGATGAAGTGAACAAACTTTGCGTTCTTTGCCTCCAATTCTTTCAGACTTTCTTCTTCCAGCAAAACACCACGGTCAATAATTCCAATGTCATCTGCCAGTAGAGAAATTTCTGAAAGGATATGGCTGGATATCAGAATTGTCTTACCTCTGGCATCACACAGCTCCCGGATAAACGACCGTACTTCCGCAATGCCGATAGGATCAAGGCCGTTGATCGGCTCATCCAGTATGAGTACTTCCGGTTCATGCATGACAGCCAGTGCGATTGCAAGCCGCTGCTTCATGCCGAGGGAGTATTCAGAAAAGAGCTTTTTATCCCGGTATGGTAAATTGACAAGTTCCAATGCGTCCTTGATATAATTCGGCTTGTTAATTCCCCGCAGCTCCGCAAAAATTCTCAAGTTCTCCGTTGCGGTCAGGTTCGGATAGAAACCAGGCGATTCAATCAAACATCCAATACGAGGAAGAATTTTGTTTTCGTTACCCTGCATAGGTCGTCCGAAAATTTTAACTTCGCCGGAGGTAGGGGCTGTTAATCCCAACAACATTCTCATGGTGGTGGTCTTGCCCGCACCGTTGCGTCCCAGCAGGCCATAAATCCTGCCTTGCTTTACATGAATATTCAAATTGGAAACGCTCACCTGGTTTCCGTATCTTTTTGTCAGATTGTGAGTTTCAATAATATATTCGCTCATGTTCGTATGCCTCCTTTTGTTTTCACATTCAGCATAGCATATCAACTTTGAGATAACTCTGAGGCAACTCTGATTTTTCTCTGAGATTTTGGTAATAAAATAGTCAGGAACGGTTTCTTGAGTTATAATAAGCACGAGGAGGTGTCACATGAATGACAAAGTAATCCTTGTTGTGGATGATGAAATTGATTTATTGGAAATGATACAGTCTATTTTTGAACGTGCCGGTTTTTTTAATATTTTAACTGCATCTTCAGGCACAGAAGCATTAAAGATATGGAAAGAACGGCAGCCAGATATGATAATTCTTGACATAATGATGCCAGGGATTGATGGATTGTCCGTGCTAAGAGAGGTACGGGAAACAAGTAATATTCCGGTTCTCCTGCTGACAGCCCGTGGTGAGGCTGAAGATCGAGTAGCAGGATTAGAAGTTGGAGCTGATGATTATCTGGTAAAACCGTTTCACCCAAAAGAACTGTTACTACGAGTACAGGTAATTCTGAACCGGACATATCCACAGAAAGAACGAAAAATATATTTAGAGGCTGCTGTGGTTGATCTTGAAAAGGCCGACGTCCAGCGCGGCGAAAATCAATTCCCACTAACAGGAAAGGAATTAACGCTATTAGAAAAACTTGCTGAAAATGCAGGGCGTATTGTAACAACAGGTTCCTTGTGTGGAGCAGTATGTGGTGAATTCTGGCAGGGATATGAAAGCACACTATCCACTCATATCCGCCATCTGCGGGAAAAGATTGAAGAAAATCCTTCAAAGCCAGTTTCGCTTGTAACAATTAAGGGTGTGGGTTATCGGCTTAATATTAAGGGGGCGAAATGATGAATGCCGTAGAACGTTTTTTTCGCCGCTATATATTTTCTACCATCGGAATCATAGCCCTCTTTTTTGCCGTTAATTTGCTATTGGTGGGGATGTTCTTCATTATTGCATATCTCAATGGTGTCGCAGATTCCAATTTCCCAATCGAAGATTTTTCCAACCATATTGTTGTTGAGGACGGAAAACTAAGCGCGGATACGCAGGCCCTTGAAATATTACACCATGCCGATGCCTGGGCTATGATCCTAAATGATGACGGCACCGTTATATGGGAAGATGGCCTGCCGGAAGAATTACCGCGATCATACACCGCAACAGATATAGCCATGTTCAGCCGTTGGTATCTGGACGATTATCCTGTGAATATCTGGAAACGGTCTGACGGGCTATTGGTAATCGGTTTTGTCCCCGGAAGTGTTCTCAATCACTACATTTCAACAAATACGGCTTATGTATGGCCGCTATGTATCGGGATTGGCATTGCGTTCATTATCAATATTCTCTTAATGGTTTATTTGTTTGTACGCAACGCACATCGGGTAGAAAAATCAATGGAACCTATCTTAAACGGTATTCAATCGCTTTCACAGGGGAAAGAGTTCCATTTGGAAGAAAAGGGCGAATTGGCTGAAATAAACGCTGGACTAAATCGTGCTGGCGAATATCTGATTAAAAAAGACAACACCCGTGCTGAATGGATACGGGGAATTTCCCATGATATTCGCACACCGCTTTCTATTATATTTGGTTATGCCTGTGAAATCGAAGATAATTCCAGCTTACCTCTTTCCACGCGGAAACAGGCAACGGCTATACGGCAAAAAAGTGAAAAACTGAGGGCACTTATTACAGACCTGAATTTAACTACTAAACTGGAATACTCCATGTATGCCTTAAAGAAAAAAACGATCAATGCCGTAGAATTAACCCGGCAGGTTGCAAGCGAATTTTTGAATGAGTTGCCGGAACAATATGAAATTGAAATAATAGAGGATAGCCCAGACAAGCCCGTTTTTCTAAATGGTGATGATTCCTTGCTTTACCGGATGTTAAGCAACCTCATAGGCAATAGCATCGTACACAACCCCAATGGGTGTAAGATTACACTTTGTGTTGGAGTGGATGTTGACAGTTGTTATTTTGAAATCCGTGATACAGGATGTGGAATAAACGACTCACGTATGGCATTGCTGAATAGTGGCGTGTCCATATCCAGCACCCAAGAGGAAAACAACGGTGCAGATCACGGCCTGGGGCATAAAATTGTACGGCAGATTGTAAAAGCCCATCATGGGAAACTTCATTTTTTGAAAAACTCCCCTCACGGGCTAATCATCAAAATATCTTTACCATTAAAATGATCCGTATTTAAACTCCCCCAAAATCAGCTCACTTGAGCTATTTCAGGGGAGTTTTTTCAGCACAAATCCTCTTTTGCGAAAAGGTACAACCGAATTTTCTGTTTTGCGGAAAAGTTCTGACACCCTCTTAGTTATGCGAAAAGGTGGGGGCTTCTTTTTCAGAAGTTTACCCCACCCTTTTATTCTTCCATGAGTATGAACCATTCGTCCAAGAAACACACAAATTTTATGTACTCTGATTTCTGCATGAGCCGGTTTTTTCCCACATATAGGGCTTATTTCGGGCTTTTCTACCACATAATGTACCCTCGAACCGTTTTCAAGCCCGATACTTCGTGAAATCAGACACCATTATACACTAATGTTATATTCCCTCATCAGGTTCTTCTTCATCTCCTACTATCCTTTCCGCTTCCTCCATCGGAAAGTTCGGTATCTCCTCCAGCAGTTTCAGAGCTATCTCCTGCTTTAAATCCTCATCCACGTAACTCTTTACACTGCCGTCCGGCTGCTTTTCTTTCACTGTGGCAAGCTCTGTCATATAATCATCGTAATATGCCATAATCTTTTCCGTTGCCCATTTTTCCCCGGCAACTGCCGCTTTGATGATTTCATAAGTCAATGTATTCTGCTGATCCTCCATGCTCCGTACCTCCAAGTTGATATACTGCTAACAACATACCATATCTGTGAGAAAAAACATCCGCCAGTCACTGACAGATGCCCTCACACCCTAATACACTTTCCCTTTAATACACTTCATCAAAATACCCAATAAACACCGACATCCGAATCAATCCATCTTTCATTGAAAACGTCACATTTTCCGCCCGGTCTGCGATCTCCTTTAGCAGCGTCAGCGCCTCCCGATCACAAAACTCAAAATGCTCCAGGTACAGATCAATGGTCGCCTGCCATTTCTGATAATCTACCTCGCCCCGGATTCTTCCTCCGAACTGCCGGACGTAAGCATCACACTCGCCAAGCAGGTATTCATAATCTGCTTTTTCTTTGGGAACCACACGCTTTGGGATTTTATCCATTTCTTCCTGGTACTTCTGAAAGAATCCAACCTCCATCAATGTGTCCAGAAAATCCTTTCCCTCTGACTTATCGCTTCGCTCCCTGAATTCCTCTCCGTAGTCTTTTTCATATATTTCGTTTTCCATGCTTCGCACCCTTTCCTGTAGAATAATTTACCACTACGGGTAGGATGTTACCATAGATTTCTTATTATTCGTTGTCATGAGAGATAACTTTATGGGTCTATATTGATAAGTTTATCGGTCTTTTCTTTAAATCCCGAACCCTTCTGCCCATGCTTTCAGTTCTTCCGCACTTGCATCCGCAGGGAATCGCTTTCCTTCCTTTAATTCCGCTCCCGGACAGGAAACCGCCAGTTCCTTGTTTGTGTTCCCCATACCGCTGCTGCCCGAAGTTGCCAGTGGAATAATCGTCTTTCCAGTCAGTTCATATTGCTCCAGAAACGTGTTCACAATAGTCGGAGCGACGTACCACCAGATAGGGAATGCTGTGAAAATCACGGAATACTGCTCCATGTTCTCCACTTTATTTGCAACGGCAGGCCGGAATGATTTATCATTCATTTCCACACTGCTTCGGCTCTTTTTATTCATCCAGTCCAGATCCGCATCCGTATATGGAACCTCCGGCTGAATCTCATGTAAATCTGCTCCGATAGCCTCTGCAAGCCGCTTCGCCAGTTTCGCTGTTACGCCGCTGGCACTGAAATACGCTACTAATACCTTGCTCATAATCAATACCCACCTTTCAAGGAAATCATATTTTAACACTGTGTTTTACTATAGAATACCATAAATCTGTGGCAAATGCACCCTATCGTTTTTTGAGTATGGGTAATCGTTAAATTTGAACCCAAATACCCTCAAGGGTGCATTGTATCAATTTATGGTACGCAAGCCAGTAAGAGAGTATGTCTATACCTATCTATATAAATAGTGAGAATGTTGTAGAGACATGACACCTTGCTGTTCGTGCAAAGTGCCATGTCTCCCCCTTGTTTTTAATTCTTGCCTATATATTGCCGTTTAATATGACACTACCCCATATCCCATGATACAAGAATAATTAAGATCATAGTTGTTCTGCTTTACGGCATTTCCGGAATTTCCTTCCACCGTATAGACTCTGCCGCCCTCGCTTTTTTCTACAATACCTACATGGTCGGACTTGCCATCTCCATCCCAGTCAAAGAAAATAATCATCCCTGCGGTTGGGCTGCTTCCTGCAGCCTGCCATTTTCCTTTTCCCTGGAACCAGTCTACTCCATCTGTACAGAGAGAAAATCTTGGAACAGCACCGCTCTCTATGAGGCCGCTCTGATCCGCACACCATGAAACAAAGCAGGCGCACCAACTGACATGACTGTCAAATCCATACCACGACCAGAACTTGTCTCCACCTACATTCCCTAACTGCGTCAGTGCTACAGATACGATCTGCTCGTTTCCGAACAGGGCTGCAAACGGATTTCCTCCGGAATAATAGCGAAGCACATGGGGAACGTACTCCGGATCCCCATACCTTGCCCATCCATGGGAGGCTGCCTGCTGTTGGGAAAACAGCAGTGCATTGGCTTCACTATATCCCCCGTAATTTCTTACCGCCCATGATATGTACCCGTTTCCATAGTTATATCCCTGCAGCGACAGTTTCAGCTTGTCCATGTCCTGCGGGCTGGTGCATCCAGCCTCCCGGACACAGTCTGCATAATATTGCACTCCAACCTCTATGGAATATTCCGGATCTGCAATGGCTCCGGGGCTGTTTGGATACCGTGTATTGTAAGGACATTCACTGGACTGCATCGGATCCGTTCCATTCCCTCCGGATTCCTGCATCATGATCGCCTGGATCACAGGGACATATTCCGGGATACCATATTGGCTGGCATACTTTTGGATCGTTGCCGTATAGGCCAGTACCTGCTCACTTAAAGATGCACTGCTCTGTGAAGAACTGTAGGCAAAGACACCGCCAATGACGCCAACAATCAGGATCAGTACAATGAACATGGAACCAGCTCCGGCCGCCAATGCGACAAGCCCATTCCGGACGGCTTTTACCGCGGCCTCCACCGCACGTTTGAACCGCACCACTGCGGATGCCGCCTGTTCTGCCCGTCTTGCGCCCTGCTGCATATTATGGATGGCAGTCCGCTTTGCAGCCTTGGCCGCCTGTGCCTTTCTCTGTGCAGATGATATCTTTTGCATGGTACTTCCCGGCACGGTCTGAGGCTTTATGATCCGGGGTGCTTTCTTCACCGACAGCCTGTCTGCTGACTTTACTTTTGGTGGCTGCCTGGATGCCTGTTCCCGCACGGTGCGTCTGGCATTTTCCCTGGTACGGATGGTCTGGCCTCTGCCCGTTCTGCCGGAATCCTGGATCATGGTATTTTTCTCTGCCTGATGCTCCAAAGACTGGTTCTGTACCTTTTTCCTGGCCGCATCTTTTCTGGCTCTTTCTTTTGTACGCACCCGTCCCTTTTCCACGGCATCTTCCGGTCCCTGCCCGGAATGCGCATCCATCCCTTTCTTCGCCCTTTCTGCTCCAGTACGTTTTTGCAGATTCTGATAGGTCTTTTGGGCTGCCTGTTTTCCGGCGGCATAAGAAACCTTTGTGGCTGTCCGGCCGCTTTCCTTTGCCCCTCTTTTCAGTACGCTTTCCACTTTATCACCAGCATACCCGGTCGGGGAATCCGGATGGTCCGCTGCGTCGGATACTCTGGATCCCTGGAGAGATTTTTCCTTAGCCGCAAGCCCGGCTTCTTTCGCCAGCTCTTTTGGCATACGGGAAGCCTTTTCCAAAACCTTCGGTTTCCGGTCATGCTCTCTTGTTTTGATATCCTTCATATCTCACCTCCCATCCGCATATCCTGGAACCGATTATCGTTCTGGAGTGTTCCTGTGCTTTGCCCCTTTCTGGATCTTCGGCAGATAGCCCTCCAGTTCCTTTACCGCTTTTTGTACCAGCGGATGGTTCGCATAGGCCGGAATCATGTCAATGGATTCCTTATCGATCTGATCTGCCACTAAAAGCGGCCAGTGTATCCCTGAATAATCCGGGATTGCCGGATCCTGCAATTCAAACCCAATGCCGGGGATGCTGCAGGCATTCCGTTTCCGTATTTTTTTATAGATATCCACTGCCTGTGCCAGTGTCAGATTCTCATAACACTCTGAATAGTTTTCAAATTCCATGCATCCGGCTGTATAAAACCGGATGCTGGCTGTTTCCTGTTGCTCCATACTTCCTCCTTCCTGGCATCAACGCCTTATGTTTTTTTATGGATTCAACCCCTGTGCCTCCCCTGGCTTGGTCGTCATCAAGCGGTATAACGCTGTATTTTTCGGGAAGCTGTTTTCAAATGGCACGATATTGCCGGAACAGCGGATCAGGCCATGGCCGGCGCCCACATTCGTGATATACGATAACTGGTTATCCGAGATATTCAAAAGGTTCGCCAGTTCATCCCTGTCAGTCGTTGCCTGATTCAAAAGGATCAAAAATTCACTGTTTGCTAACATCAGCCTTGCGGTATCAGATTTTAAGAGTTCCTCCACATTCTGCGTCAGGCCGGTCACAAAGCCAGAATACTTTCGGATTCTTTTATACAGACGATAGAAAAAGTCGGCGCTGTACTCATACCGGAAAAGCAGATAAAACTCATCCGCAAAGATCCAGGTTGTCTTTCCCATCTTCCAGTTCTGGATCACACGGTTAAAAATGGAATCCAGAGTGACCAGCATGCCAAGAGGCATCAGTTGTTCGCCAAGCTCCCGGATGTCATACGCAATGATCCGGTTTTTGGTATTGACATTGGTCGGCTGTGCAAAGGTATTTAAACTTCCGTTAATAAATAATTCTGAGGACAATGCCAGCCCTCTGGCTTCTTCCTCCGGCTGGAGCATCAACTGTCGGTAAAGATCCTTTAATGTCGGCACCTGCCCCTGATACCCGCTGCGGATATAATCCCGGTAAACATCTGCCGTACAGCGGTCGAGGATGGATTTCTCTTTGGCTGAGAGATTACCCGCACCCACGAGCTGTTCGAACAGGGACAGGATGAATTCCGATTTCTCGATCAGCGGATTCTTGTCATTTCCATATGCGGAATCCATATCCATGGCGTTCAAATGGGTATCCGATGTAGCCGAGATTTTAATGACTTCACCGTTTAACGCTTCTACAAGGGAACCGAACTCTGACTCCGGATCCAGGATCAGGATATCGTCCTCTGTGGACAGTGCCAGGTCCACGATCTCTTCCTTTGCGGAAAAACTCTTACCGGATCCGCTGACGCCAAGACGGAATGAGTTTCCATTCAGAAGCCTTCTGCGGTCTGCCACCAGCATATTTTTGCTGACCGCATTCTGCCCATAATAGATACCCCCAGGCTGCATGATCTCCTGTGTATGGAATGGGATCAGCACCGCTGTGGATTCCGTTGTCAGGGTACGCAGGGCATTAATCTTCCGGAGCCCATAGGGAAGCACTGTATCCAGCCCGTCCACTTGCTGCCACTTCAAGGTGGAAAGCTGGCAGAGATGTTTTCTTGCCACAGAAAAAAGTGTCTCCGTATCGGAATCCAACTGCTCTTTGGTTTCTGCCATATGTACCATCGTCAGAAGCCCGAACATCATCCGCTGGTCCCTGGTCGTCAGATCCTCCAGCATTTCTTTTGTCTCTTTTCTCTGAAGCTCCATGTCATAAGGAACCACCGCAGAGAAGTTATTATTGGCATTCTGCCGCCTCTGCCAGTTCGTTACATTGGTTTCCACACCAAGCAGCTTGTTCTGGATCTCACGCACCGCTTCATCGGTCGGCACTGGCAGAATGTCAATAGACAGCATCAGGTCCCGGCTTAGATCACACAGTTCTGACACCATATCGTCTTTTACATAACTGGCGTAATCCTGCATATAAAGCACACGCCCATATCTTCCATTGATCCGGAAGTGGTCGCTGTGAAATTCCATGCTCTCAGGACAGATCCAGTCCTTAAAACTATGCCCTTTCTTTGCAAAGGCTTTCAGGTCAAAGGGAAACGCAGACGGCTCATCCGTCTTAAAGAAATCACGAAATAGCTGCAGCCGCTCCCCGGCGTCCAGTTCTTCTGCTACCGAGGACAGCTTTGCTAAATGGGTTACGATATCCGTTCCCACACGCGCAAAGTATGTCCGCGCTTCATCCACGTTCTTTTTATGGATGCTGACAGTAAGGTACCGCTCCTGATAGATACTGTTGCTGGTACCGCTGACTTTGGACAATAGCATATCGTTATATTCCTGGCGGTAATGATCCAGTCCATCCCCTTTCATCGGGATCAGCAGGGAATGCTCAAATTCCTCTTTATTGATCCTGCGGTTATTCAGCGTGATCTTGGCGGATGAACCAGAATCCAGCGCATTCAAAAGTTCCGAATAATCGAGGAACATCTCCGTTTTATCCGCTTTGCTTGCGATGGCATAATTGATATCCGTAAACCGGAACGATTTTGAATATTTATTTCCCACCTGAAAGATGCCGTCCGGCCATATCCTGCGGATCGGAACCGCCTGCTGGACAGATTTTGGCACCCGAAACCGCTCTTTATCCATTTTTAATGCCTGACTCAGTGTTTTAATCAAAGGCATCCCCCCTTTCCTTTTTTCTTCTTCACCTTTTTCTTTTTCGCCACATTCTCTTTCTTCCGGGTGATGGCCGTTCCGTCACCCCCGGTACGCTCCCCTGCAAGGATGCTTTCTTCCATGCAGGAATAGTAAAGGTTTTCCGGTTGGAAACTCAGCTTTTTCGGATACAGGATTTCAGATTTTATAAATGCCCATAAAAACTGTTCTGCGGTCATCCCGTGATATTTGAAAAATCCACAGGCGGCAAACGGGGCGGCCCCAAGCATGCACAGCCATCCCTGGATCTCATCGGGCAAACGCCCTTTCGTTCCAAAATAGATCGCCACCGCCGCAAGGATTGCCAGCACTGAAAATGCACACTGCCTGAAATTCAGTCCAAAAAACATAGATTCCTGGTAATCCCGGATCTCCTTATTCATTTTCACTTCCATATTCGTTCCTACCTTTCTTTCTGTTCATGCTTTCTTTTCTTCGGTTTCGTTTCTTTCTTTGGGGCATCCTGCTCTTTTCTTCTCTGGAGATATCCTTCTACTCCTTTTGGATCAAATTCCCTTAATCTCTCCATGTCAAAAGCCACTTTTGCATAGGCACAGTAACCGGAGAATCCAATTTCCGGCAGAACGACACCCAATTTATGCTTTTTAATAAATCTCAGATTCTCTTTGCTTAAAAAATGATCAATGTATGCCTCATTGGGTTCTGGCGGGATCATGCTGCTCATTGGCAGGTTTACTGTCAGATTCCCAAATTGGTCGAAGCCTTCTTCCGTTTTGTTATGAAGGCCGATATAGAGGCATCCGTTGTTTGCATAGGATGACACCTCAAGCGCCAATTCCTCATGCCCGAATTCCCAGTCAAATCCCAATGTTTTTATTTCATCCATTTCCTTATCCTCCTACAATCCCATGATCTCCTTAACGATCCGGTCAGATGCTTTGACCGCACCTACAAGGATCAGCAGATTAAACACCAGCTCGCCCACATAATTCCAGACAATCGTCACCGCCGACAGGCTGGTATCCGACACGGCAGGTGTGCTGGATGTGAATACTGAAAATATGATACAGGCCAATGCAATGATCGCTCCCTCCAGACAAACTCCCGCATAGGAACGGATGAAGTTTTTCCCTACCGATTGGGACGGCTCCCCTGCAAAAGACGAAAGGGGAATGGGTGCAATGGCGGTATACATATACAGCTTGAACATCCGTCCATAAACGGTCAGGATCATAATAAAAGACAATACCGTGATCAGCAGGCTGCCAAGCAGCGTTACGATCCAAAGCGGAATAGAATCCAGCATGCCTACGGATTCCACCTTTTCCACGATCTCCGCTGGCAACTGTGACACTGTCCCGCCAGACATACTTGCATTGGCTAAAATCGTTGTGACAATGCCCTGTATGATAGAAAAGAGTGCTTTCATCAAGTCCATGCCGTATACCACGGCTCCCTGAGCCAATGCAAAACGGATGAATGCTTTCAGCACATGCTCCGGCTTTTTCATTTCTGTAAAACTGCCGCAGGTCTTAATGATCCCCATGGCAAAAAATAAAACCAAAAGCCCCAAAGCGATGGCTTTCAAGGCGCCATTGATATTTGTCATCACGCTCCAGATAGCCCCGCCTTTAAAGGATTCCGGATCCTGTGTCAGCAGTGTCCAGATTTCATTTAATTTGTCATTCCAGGTATTTAATGCAGATTGCAGGTTCTGCACGATCCAGTTATCGCTTTCCATTTCCTATCTCACCTCCTTCGTGTGATAAGGGGCGGACAGTATTCCTGCCCGCCCGCTGGCATCCTTACGCCATAATCAGGTCAAGGATCTCTTTTGCGAAAGTAATGATGATACCGCCTGCCAGTGTCAAAAATCCGTTCGCCCTCTGGCTTGGATCATGGCTCTTAAGGCTGAGGCCCACCTGCACGATACCAAAGCCCAACAGGATCAGGCCGATAGCCCGGATCAGGGAGAAAATGAAAGTCGACAGGTTATTCACAACAGACAGGGGATCCCCTGCCGCATAAGCGTAAGTCGTACACACATTCCCGATAAACATCAGCACAGAATAAACAGCAAACAGCTTCTTCTGCACCCTGCTCATCGGCATGGATGAGGTTTCTTTTTTTGCCTCCTGTCTGCCAGTTTCCTCCATGCAGCCCTTTTTCAGTTTCATCTGGTTCAATAAATTACATTTCATCGGCATCCCTCCATTCTTAAATAGGAAACTGCCCTCCGATGATGTCCTCATCAGAGAGCAGCTCATAATCTTCATATCTGCCCGCATCAAACGCAAAGGTATCATGGGCCAGCGGCGCTTTCGCATAGTCATACGCTTCTGCCCCTCCGTCCTCTGTCAGCCTGATATTGGGGTGTTTCATCAAATCATATTTTTTGTCCTTCATGGCGCGTTCCCCACGGACAAATAAAAGCGCGTACTGGTTATCCAGCATACGCACTTCATCCGGCATGAGAAGTTCCCTTCCGCTTTGCTGGAAATTTGTAGAGTAACTTCCTGACCGTCCTTTTGTCTGCCCATACGTGTTGGTATCGATGGTTTCCTTTCCAAGCAGTTCCGAGATATACTTATGCGTCTCTTTTTCATTGCCGCCAAGGTATAACAGCTCATCACAGTTACCCACCAGGCTCTCCCAGGAGTCCTTAAAAAGTGCCTTGATCTGGCTCATATTCTGCACGATAATGCTGCAGAAAATCGAACGTGAACGGCAGGTACTCAAAATTTTTTCAAAATCATCCGGCAGGGCAACATTCGGCCACTCATCCATGATGCAGTTTACCGGAATCGGCAGCCTGCCCCCGTATTTGCGGTCAGCCACATAATAAAGTGTTTGGAAAAGTTGGGTATAGATCATGCCCACCAGATAATTAAGGGATGTATCCGCATCCGGGATACAGCAGAAAAGCGCCACCTTTTTTTCTCCCATGCTGGCAAGGTCCAGTTCATCATGGCAAGTTAAATTTGCGATCTGCGGCAGGTTAAACGCCGCCAATCGGACACCTACGGAAATCAGGATCGACTTTGCTGTCTTTCCTGCAGCCTGTTTGTAAATATGATATTGTTTCACGGCAATATTTTCCGGATCGCGCATTTCCAAACGCTCAAACAGGATATCCAGCGGTGACTCGTAATCTTCATCATCTTCCTTTACCTGGGCAGATGATAGCATCTCCATAATCATGGCAAAGTTCTGTTCCTCCGGCGGGGCTTCATGCAGAAGGTACAGCATGAGTGCCTGAAGAAGCGCAGTCTCGCTTTTCTCCCAAAACGGATCCGAGGACTGCGCCCCCTTGGGTGTCGTATTCCGGATCAGGTTTGTGATGAGTTTCAGCACATCCTTATCATCCTTCACATATTCAAACGGATTATAACCGAAAGAGGTATCCGGATTGATCAGGTCAAATACCCTCACCTCATATCCGGCCTTCTCCAAAAATCCGCCTGTTTTCCTAAGAAGTTCCCCTTTTGGATCTGTAATTACCAGAGAGCAATTCCCCTGGAGTATATTCGGTAAAGCGTATGTCCTGGATTTTCCCGCTCCGCTGCCGCCCACGACAAGGACGTTCAAGTTCCTTTTATGGCGGTAACAGTCAAGCCCCATGCGGAAATTTTGTGTAAACAGGATATTGTCGGCATAAGGCTTCTCCTGGTACTTTTTACACAACTGCGCGGCATTCCCCCATTTGGCCGACCCGTGTTCCTCCCCCCTGCGGTAATTCCTCCGGTTGGCATAATAGATGCCGATTCCAAAGGCATACAAAAGGGTGCAGATCAGGATGGACTTCATGGTATATTCCGTATAGTGCAGTGCCAGGGGATGATTCAGCTTCTCCGTCAGGGCTTCCATCATCTCAAAAAGGTTCCCTCCGGGGATGATGGCATCTGCGATCAATGCCGCCGCCCACCATACAAACGGCAAAGCGGCAAGCCAGACAATCCACTCTGACTTGCCGCTTTTACTTACCGGGAAGGTTCACCCCGTTCTTTCTTCGGCCGGCTTACTACTTGGAAACTATCCACTTCCGTATTTAATGCCAGTGACCTTCCATTTTCCCAATTCACATGGATCTGGCCGATGTCATCCACAAAAGATACCGTCCCTAAAAGTCCGGGCGGCATTCCCTTTTCTCCATCCATGCAGCCCAGGCGGACTTTTGTCCCTTTAGGATACCTTTGCTTAATGCCTTGCGCCTGCCTGCTCAGTCTTTCCCATTCATTCATGGCATTCCTCCTTTCCGATCAAAAAAGACAGGCATCCCGCCTGTCCGTTACCGTGTCCGATAGGTCCTGTACCTTGCGTTCATGATACGCATTAAAACCGTATCGATCCCATCGGTATATCTTCCATTCTCAATATAAGTATCTCTGAGCCCATTTAAAGCCTGTACCGCTTTTTTATGTTCTCCTTCTGTCAGATAGAGTTTCTTATCCTTGTGGCCGGCCAGCCGCAGGATAAGATCCCCCGTCTCTTTTGTGGATGCGCCCGCTTCTTTTTCTTCCCGGAACACATCCCGCAGTGCATGCACCAGCATATTGACGGTAATCTCATCTGTTTTTACACATCGTCTCTTTTCCATCCTCCGGCCTCCTTTTTTTATTCTTCCTGACCACAACATACCACACTCACCAGCAGAAAGCTACTTACTTTTCCCCAAAAAAAGCACTTTTCCGGACGCCTTTTTTCCAACGGCAAAGTGCCTGTTTATCAGCGTTCCGGCTGTTTTTTCTCTTTCCCTGATTTTACTTTTCCATCAGAAACGGCAAACTCATCTGCAACAAATTCCTGTTCCTGCTCTCCGAGGTTGCGGTTCAAATGGTTGCTGATGCCATAAGCGGCATTACGGATATCCCCGATAAAGGCACGAAGCTCCTTGGGATCCTTATCGCCGTTGCCCTGCATCTCACACACCTTATCAAAACGGAAGCCGGAAGTATCCACACCGTATTTCTGTGCAACGATATAAGCGGTGCAGAACGCTTTGGGCGATACCTTCTGGCGGGCATAGCTGCCGTCATGGGCGTCCATGACGGCGCAGGCCAGTTCCCGGTTGATGGCATGGAATGTAGTCACTTCACTCATGCCATTCCTCACATAAATGGTACGCTGTCTTGGGATATACTGCGCCTGCACTCCCTCCGGCAGATTGTCCGCAATACGGATCGGCACATCCGGGTTTGTCAAAAGCGCTCCCATGAGCGTTTCCATATCTTTCGGCTCCGGCGGGACTGGCGGCTTCATGCGGATCTGGCTGATATCATATGCTTTTCCGATATTTGTCCCCTGCATAGTCACGCCGTCTTTTTCATAATCCTGCGTGACCAGAAAACGGTATCCATGCACTCCCGCACGCAGGGAATAACCTTCCTCTTTCACTTTCTCAAATGTCATGACCTGCCGGATCTCCGGATTCTGGCTGTAGAGCAGAAGCAGGTTTGGCGTTTTCTGAGGTTTGCACTGTGCCATAAAATCAAGGAATCCTTTTAAGGAATCCCCGTCCTTAAACACATCCTGGGCCTTTGCGTCAATCTCTGCCCATACTTCTTCGCGCTCCTGCTTCTTTAAGGCGGCATATTCCTCTTTGCTCATACGGGGCTGTTCCTCTGTTACAGGCGGCTCCCCTCCCGATAAATATTTTGATAAATCCATTTATATCACCTTCCCTTCGTTTTTGCTTTTTTTCTCTTTTTCCTGCCAGCCGAGCGGTTCTGTCTGCGGTTTTTGCTGTTTTCTTTCTTTTTTGCAGACTCCTGCTTTTCCTGTTTGATCTGGTCCAATTCCGCGCGGACAGACGGTTTCTCCTTTCCTTCTGTCTTTTCCGGCGCATTTAATAAATCCTGTTCAGACTTTTCCTGCCCGGTAGAAATATCTTTGCTGCGCGAGGAAGGTTCGGACGGATTCCTTTCTTCCTGCGCCTGCATAAAATTTTCCATATCCGGCGCTGGTTCCTCAAACCCAAAATCCTGCTCCATATCCCCAAGTTCAAACTGGATCTCGCCCTCCGGCATCTCCACGGTCTCAGTCGGGGCCTCTGGCATTTCCTGGTTCCGATCTGCTTCCATTGCCACTTCCTGAACAGCTTCACCGCTTTCAGATTTTAAGAAGTCAAGATTCATTTTATCCATGACACGGTTGACCTTGGCGGCATCATCCGCAAACACCATAATCTCACACTGGGACGGATTCTTCCTGTCTCGGATGACAACATATAACAGGCCTCTTTTCTTTCCCTCACGGGCGAATTCTTTTAAACGGTCAGACGGCACGGTAAAAAATTTCAATGGACGGTTCTCCTTCAACATCCGCACCATGCGAGTCTTACCATAAGTTTTCTTCTGGTCCTTTAACACTGCCGCAAAAAATACAGCAAGATTTTTTGCAAGCGTGCCGGATAAGCGCAGGCTGTAATCGATCCCTTCCAGAGAGTAACGCACGACCTGGTCTGCCGCATCTCCACCAAAATTCATGGCTCTCACCTCCCTTCTCTCTGTTCCTGATGTTCTTTTCCTGCCTGTTCGCAGGATTCTTGTTTTTCATGCTCCGATTGTTTCTCCAGTTCCCTCATCCTCTGCTCAATTTCCAGTGAGTGCTGTTCGATCTTTACACACATGCGGATATCTTTCCGCAGCGGCTTCAGCGTGCCTGTGATCTCCTGGATCCGCACAGACTCCGGTTCTGCCCGGTACAGACGATGGCGTTCTTTCGTAAGGGCCAGAACCTGCTGTTCCAGCGGTTTCCGATAGTTTTCTAATTCTTCCCTGGTCGTGATCCCATGTTTCTGCAAAAATTCCATCTGGGCGATCCGTTCATCCAGACGCCGGATATCCTGCCGCACCACATAAGGAACACGCTTTGGTTTCCGCTTGAGAACCCCCATCTGGTAAAGATAAGAATAATAAAGGGCCTGCAGCCCGTGAAGCTTTTTCCGCTTTGCGGGATTTCCTTTTCCAGCCTGTTGCCCTTGGGGAAGTTTGGGCTGTAAGATCCATCCCCGGATGGCTTCCTCGGTATAATTCTTTCCAAGGCTTTTCAGCCTCACATACCGCTCCATGCCTGGAGCGCGCAGGGCAATATATTTCCGGTTCAATTTAAAGGAATATCCCTTCTTTTCCATCATGCTGATAAACTGCCGCCAGCTAAAGCTCTCTGCCACAGTTTCTCTAATATCCATACGGATGGCGGTCCTCCAGGTTGGTTTCCCGTCCTGCTCCGCCTGCCATTCAGCATAAGCCTTCCCTTTGCCGCCTCCCGGCTGGATAATGGACAGGCCATATTTTTTGCACAATCCATCGGATATCCTCCGCACATCCTCATAATAGCTCCGGCTGTTGCTGTGGTATTTCCTTCCATCTTCCATGCTGACGGAATTAAACACCAGATGGTTATGGTAATGGCTGGTATTCAGATGCGTGGTAACCACTACCTCATATTTCCCTTTCAGCAACTGCTCTGCCAGTTCCAGACCGATCAGATGCGCAAGTTCCGGCGATACCTCTCCGGCCGCAAAGCTCTGGATCAGGTGATACCCTTGTACGCCATCCACTTTATGGAACCTGCGCTTAGTTGCAAGCATATCCGCAAACGCATCCTCACAGGTACAGCCGATGGCATCTTCAAATACCATGGTTTCTGTTTTATCCCGGTTCAGGGCATAATCGATGGCTTCCTCCAGCGATCCAGCCGATGCCGCAGGCTTTGTGGTCTTTTCCTTATCTTTGATATAGTTAATGGAATTATCCAGACGGTGGACAGGTATGATGCTGGTATATGCCATAAGGCATTACCATTCCTCTTTCACGATCTGCCATACTTCTTTTGAAATCCTCAGCATTTCCCGGACACTCTCCGTTTCCGCACGGCCGGCAGCATTGGCCACATGGGCCAACTGGTTGGCATTGTTGCACAGCCCTGCCACCTTCCGGAGCAGATCCGCATGATGCTCACAGGGTTTTGCCCGCACCTCTGCCCCCACGATCAGTGAACGGAGGAATTCTTCCCTGGACAGCCCGCTCCGCTTTACCTGCTCATCCAGCAGGCGCAGCTCCTTTGCATTGAGGCGGACAGGTATCACATGATTTCGTTTTCTCATCCTTTCACCTGCTTTCCGTTCTTTCATTCTTCTTTTTCGCTCCGGCTGCCTGAAAGTATTCCATTGGCAGTGTTGAGGACATGTCTGCCTGCGCCAGCACCTCTTTTCCGGCAAGTTCGATCTTCCGGCAGTCAGGGACGAATGCCGCATATCTTGGATACGCATATCCTTCCGCCTCTACCAGAATCCCTTCCCTATACTCGGAAGTCGTCACAAGGATACAATGCATGTTCCGATCTCCCGGCCCCATGTACATGACATCCCGGTTATCATATAAAAACCGATAATACCCATACAGTTCACCAGAGAATCTTTCAAATTGTTCCCTGGAAAGCTCCGCAATTTTTTCTACTTCAAAGCCACGGCGGAAACTCCCATAATATTGTTCTTTCAAATCACGCATGTTTATGGGTTTCCTTACGAATTCTGCGGTATCATTCTTTTTTGCATCTTCCACTTACATTTCCCCTTTCTTCTTCAGAATTATGAGGGCAGCAAGCAGCGATACAACGATGGTTCCTGCAATCACTTTCTTTTTCATGGCACACCTTCTTTCCAAATTAAATTCCGGGCGGAATGAAAATAACTCCGTTTCCCATGAACCGCCCGGTCTGTCTTTTATTTAAATCCATTTATAATCTTCACCCCATTCTTCTCTCTATCTGCTGTATTACCGCACCGTCTCGTCTCTGCCCGGACTCTGCTTGGCTTTCGGCTGCAGGTCGCGGGGATGCTCTCCTGAGAGCGGCCTGATAAAATCAATCCTGCCAGCGGCTGCGATTGCCTGCTGGTTTAGCTGTCTCTGCCATGCACTGGCGCTTGGCGCCCATTTGAACCCATTTCTGCGAAGTATCTGCCGTTCCTCAGCAGACGGCTTTCCTTCAAAAATAAGCTGCAGGCGGTTCATCTCCTGATTCGCCACAGCCTTTCCCCCGGCAAACTCCCATCCCCGGAATCCCGTTTCCGCATATTCTTTCAGCTCTGCAATGCGTGATCGAATGCGCCGGATCTCGGCACTGTTATTTGACAAAACATAAGATGCGAACGGCTTATCCCCCAAATGCCAGGGCTGTGCCATCGATGCCTTGAGTTTTTCTATCTCCGCCGCACTGAGTGCTGTACATCCATCCAGCGTCTTGTGCTTTCGGTAATATGCATTTACCTCTTTCATCGTCTGTTGGGACTGCTCCAGCCCCTTCAGCTTCTGCTCCAACTGTTCAACCGCATGGGGATGGTCTGCACGGATGCCTCCCATGCCCGTACTCTTGATCTTATCCAGAATGCCCTGCACCTGCCGCCATTCTTCCATGTTCTGATTCCCGGCTGCGTTCTGCTTTTCTTTTTTTCCTGTGGGAAAATTTGCAGGGCCGGCAACCATGACGGACGGAACACGGGCATCGATCTCAAATCTGCGGTTCATGTTATCTGCCAGCTTTCTGGCATAGGTATCCACAAGCGCATCTATTTTTCCATGGTAAATCGGATCGACTTTTTCTTTCTGGTGTTTTGCAGCTTCCACCGCCTGATCCACGCACCGCCGATATTCTGCCGTAGCGGTTCCTTCTATATAGCCGGAAAAACTGTTCATCTCTTTTGCCCTGCGCGCCATATCTTCACGGATTGGGTAATAGATCACCTGAATTTCCTGTCCTACTGCCAATTATGCGTCTCCTTTTTCCAAAAAATAAAACCAGCCACAAGGCCGGCTGCGATCATTCCTATGATTATCTTTTTCTTCATGGCACACCTTCTTTCTGTTCATTTGGTCATGGCCGGAGAAAACAGGATCCCCCTTATCTGCATCTGAAGGGCAAATTCTGTCATCCGCCACCTCACGCCATTGATCTCGGCATGGTCCTGATCCAGATAGCGGCACACTCCTGCCACGGTTTCTCCGTCACCATACATAAGAGTTACGCAGTCCCCATCGGGAATGGTAAACAATAGGACGCCCTCCGGATCGGTAAAACGGATCGTCCTGCCGTCTGTTTTCGGCAGGGCAGTATCCCGCGCCCGCTTATCTCCCGGCTCATAAATACCATCCTGCTCATCCGCTCTTTTCGCGGCAACCGCAAGGCAGGTGACAACAACTCCAAAACAACCGCCCACCATGGCTCCTACAAATACACCAATCATTCCCATTTTCTTCATTCTCCTTTCGTTCACGGGGGTTTGGGGTTCTCCCCAAAGTGCGTTTGGATATCCAAACGCTATGCTTGCCAAACCAGTCGCACCGCCTGATTCGGTCTCTCAGTCAGAGTCAGGGTTTCTGATCTGCTGTATCGATCTAATATTTACCGCACCATCTGATGGTGCTGACTCCGGTGCTGTATCGATACCATCTTGGCATAATCTACTGCGATATCAACCAGCGCCACATCCTCATCCATGCCAGCTTCCACTCTGTCCAGATAGGGTTCCAGGCTCATCACTGGCATATTTTTAACGCCCTCTTTTTCCAACACCAGCAGGGCATTTTTCTTCTCGCTGATCTCTGCCTCTTTGATGTGAACCTGATAATCCTGATACCCCATTGGCAGGTATCTTCGTATTCCGGTTCCTATCATCTGATAAAACTCTATTCGGTTCATTCTGCCTCCTTGATCTTAATCAACCCATCCAGTGTCGTGCAGATAATATGGAGCCTGTCTGCCATGCTGATCTCAGCATTCATCGTACCGGACACCTCTTTCCCGCAGACCACCACCATCCGGCACCTCTTTAAGATCAGGTGGGACATCTTGGTTTTATCCTGCTGTTCCTCCGCTACGCCATCATCCAAAAATGGCGCAAATGCATACTGCGGACAGATGGGGACATACCCCAATTCGTAAATCTTCCGGCAGTATTTCTGTACTTTCGCCCTGCTCTCATCCGCAGGACAGCACACATAAGCCAATGCCTGTTCCATCGTGCGCCTCCTTCCTGGCATCCACATGGATGCCTATCTTTTTTATCTCAGCAGAACAGGTCATCCATGTGGATGCCTATCTCTCCTGTCCGGACAATATCCGTTCCGTCTTTACCATGTACTTTCGGAAATCCTCAATCAACTCTTTCAGGCCACCTTCCGGTAAGCCGTCACGTTCACGCCATTCTTCATAAATGTCATTCAATAGATTGGGGGATTTCAAAAGAGCCTTTACACTTACTGGAGAAAAATCTATATGTGCAAAGGCGGCTGCGATCTCATGCTTGGCTGCAATCTCATGCGCCGCTTCATAAATTTCTTCCGGCGTTTTCCCAAGCATTTCTTTATGAAAAACCGCCAGTTCGGACTGTACCCTTTCATAAAGCTGATGGTTCAGCTCCCTTTTTCGTTTCCGGTAATATGGATTCCTTTCACTCTCACGCATTTTGTCCGTCATTCTCTCCAGCGGCTGCATTTAAGGCAAACTGTACACGGTCAGTACCGAGCTTATAATAAGCGTCCGTCACTTCAATCCCTACTGCCTCATAGCCTTCTTCTACCGCGGCAAGGATCGTTGTTCCTGCTCCGGCAAACGGATCCAGAATACGTCCTCCCGGCTCACAGATCTGGATCACATCCTTCATCAACTGCAACGGCTTTTCCGTCACATGGATACGGTTCTGCGGATTCCCATACCGGAAAACGCCGGGTAAACAGGACACCGGACGGTTCACGGGCATCGGGCCATTGCTCCCCCACACGATATATTCAGCCTGCTGGCGGAAACGTCCTTTCTGCGGACGGGAGTTTCCTTTATCCCACACAGCCGTTCCTCTCCAGATCCAGCCCGCCCATTGCAGGGCATCGGTGATGGACGGGTACTGCCGCCAGTCAATAAACAAACAGATGGGCGCACCCTTTTTACAGGCTTTTCTCGCATCATACAGCCATTCTGCCATCCAGTGGGTCCAGGAACGCTGGTCTTTGTTATCCCCGTCAAAATCCGGCAGGGCATTCTCTGCTTTCATGCTGCTGTATTTCTGATTGGTGGTACGGTTGCGTTCATTCTGCTTTGTACCGCCGGAAGCATAGGGCGGATCTGTAATCAGGGCATCAAAAATTCCCGGCTGGAATGCCTGTACAATCTGCAGCGTATCGCCATGCAGGATACGCCACCTGTCGCCGCCGACAGATTCCACCGGGAATGTCCCTTCTTTCATCAGGTTATCAAGTTGCAGGTTATTCTCCATAGGCATCATCCTTTCCTTTATCGTTCTCTATCTTCTCTTTTATTCTTTTCGTTCCGGTATTCCTCCGGAGGCTCTAATTTCCGCTGTTTTACCAATACCTTCCGTTTTCCATTCTCCAGAATGAACATATCCTCCGTGCGGTTTAAGTAATGCTCACCTTCAAAGATATTGTCATTGACAACAAACCAGCCGCAGACGGATCCGTAGACATTGCTCTTTCTCCCAATCAGCGGGGACAGCCCATTGTCCGACCGATTGACTACCGCATTTCCGGAAAGCCTTGCATCCTCCTTCAGTTCACCACTGAAAAAACTGCTGTTCCCTTCTGCCACCGCCCGCTCAAACATTCTGGCATCGCCGCTTATCAATGCGCTTCCCCGTGCCACGGCGCCATCAAACATCCGGCCGTCATCTTCAACCACGGCTTCTTCACAGCAGATTGCCTGATTATAGATCCAGCAGGTCCCATCCTGGGACAGATTATCTTCCGTCTGAACATATCCTCCAAGCGCTCCGGGACCGACCTGCTCATTAACCTGGCATCTGGCACGGATCCGATGAAGCCACGGGTATTTCGGATGGGTGATCTCTGTAATTTCATATTTCTTCTGACTCATCGGCTGGTCCCTCCTTTCTCCGGCTTCCTATGCGGCTTTTCCTTCTCCTGTTTTGGCACACTCAATTCCGTTTCCACATATTCACTGATAATCCCAAGAGCCTGATAATAGTTCCCGGAATCCTGCACTCTCTGAAACATCTCATCTGCTTCTTTGCTCTGCCCATTTCTCACAAGGAGCCTTCTTGCATCTCCCATAATGGAAAAAATATTGCCATCATGCCCAAGAAGTTTCATTTTCGGACGGCGCACAGTTTCCTCTGCTTTTCTTTCCTCTGCTGGAGCCTGTATCTCTGATGCCACCAAAAACCGGAAGTCTTTGCCATACTGCCAGAAATGCACATTTAAAGTCCCGGCCTCTACAGGAATATCCCGCTGTTCAAATCCTTCTCCCCATCCGTCACTATACTGTCCGGTGATATAATCACACAGTTCCGGCATCTCATCCGATTGCAGGTGGTCTTTAAGCTGAAGCGTAACACACCCATAGAGAACATCATTGACTTCTTTTACCGACACTACGGCACTTTCCACCTTTTCTTTGATGGCCGGGCTGCCATCAAAATACTGCATCAGATTACATGGTTTGCCATCTTCACTTCCAAATGAATTTTCTTTATCCACCATCTCCTGGATCGCATCCTTATACTGGACAAGGTCTGTTCCATCCAATGGGAGGCCATCATACTCATAATCCCATGCCTCATCATTTTCATCCAGCTCATTCCAGTAACTCGTTTCCGGCATAAAATTCGCCGTTAAGGGTGTCAGCAGTTCCATCTGCATATTTTCATCCTGTTCCACTATCATCACCTACCTCTCCGGCGCTGCCCGCGCCTTTTTCTTTTCTTCCTTTTTCACCTTCGCCAGATCCGCATAATCTGCCCCTTCGATCTGCGGCAGGTTTTCTATGATCCGGTATGTAGTTCCGTAGGCTCTTTTGAGGTTTGCACATGCCCACCGTCCCGCAAAATCATTGTCCGTGCAGATTTCAATTTCTTCAATCTCCGGATGCTTTGAAAGGAAATGCTCCAGCGCAGGAGGCTTTTTCATCTCCCGATGTGTTTCTCCTTCTTTGGGCGCACTGATCCCGCCAAGCTCCAGACGGTATTTATCCAAACCGCCGCCTTCCAGTGTCAGATGGGCCAGTGCGTCAATGCAGGCTTCGTAAACCGCAACCCGCTTTGATTCCTTTTGGGGAGGCACACAAAACGCATACGCTTTTTCACTTCCTGCCTGCTCGATTTTAAAAGATTTTTTTCCGGTATCATAAATCCCACGAAGAAAAGCGTACCGGGCTTTCCCGTTTTCATCCCGGCCAACGAACACGGCATTATGATAAGTACTGCTCTCATAGAGGATTCCCAATCTCAGACAGTATCGGATGACATCCTCGCTGATACCCCTCCCGGAGAGGTATTGCAGGATCCTGCGGTTATTCATATTCTTCTCTGGCAGCACAAACGGTTTTCTCTCCGCTGCCGGAATCTCCTGCGGGATATAGACAAAATTCCCCTCCTGCAGCAGATTGACCGCCTCCATAAAGCTGAAACCATCCACCTTAGTCAGAAACCGCAGGGCGCTGATCCCACCGATATCTCTCGATTTCCAGTGCCATTTACTGGTGACCTCGTTGATCTTGAAACTGTCATGGTCCGTCAGCTCCCATTCATTGGCTGTCCTGGTTTTCTTAAGGCGGTTCGGCTGGTTCTCCCTCAGATATTCATAAGCCCGGATCTGCTTTAGTTCCTGGATCTGTTCCTCGCTAACCCATGGCATTACATGACGGTGTTCCGCAGTGCTTCCACCTTATCTGTCCGCTCCCACGGAAATTCCTTTCTTCCAAAATGTCCATAGGCGGCCGTCTGTTTAAAAATCGGACGCTTTAGGCGCAGCGTATCCATGATCTGATTCGGTGTCAGTGCGAACACCAATGGGATCGCCGCCGCAAGGCAGTCATCCGCACAGATTTTTCCCGTTCCAAAGGTATCCACCTGCACCATGACTGGCTGTGCCACGCCGATAGCATAAGCAAGGGACACCTGGCATCGGCTGGCAAGACCGGCAGCCACCATATTTTTCGCAATGTACCTGGCCATATACGCCCCGGAGCGGTCCACTTTCGAACAGTCTTTTCCAGAAAAAGCGCCGCCGCCATGCGGAACAATGCTGCCGTAAGTATCTACCATCAGCTTACGGCCAGTAAGCCCGGTATCCGCATCCAGTCCTCCGCAGACAAAACGCCCCGATGGATTAATATAAATCAGCGTATCCTCATCCGCAGGGAGCAGGCGCAGAGCCGGAGCCAGCACTTTATTTTTGATTTCCTGTTCCAGCTTCTTTAAATTCTTATCCTCTGTATGCTGGCAGGACACAACCACACTGTCCAGACGGACTGGCTTGCCATCTTCATATTCCACCGTTACCTGTGCCTTTCCATCCGGCAGGATCCCTTCTATAAAATGGCTCCGCCTGCTGGCAGTCAGTTCCCGGACAATCCGGTTCGCCAGCACCACGGGCATCGGCAAAAACTGCGGTGTCTCATCACAGGCATATCCGATCATAACGCCCTGATCCCCGGCTCCGTTCTCCCATCCTGTCTGATTCGGCGGAAGGCCGCAGCGTTTCTCCCTGGAACAGTCTACCGCTTTTGCAATGTCCGGACTCTGCTGATGGATCAGTGCATCCATTTGGATGTTATCTGTAGAATACCCCACATCAGAAAGTACCTTTTCCATAACCTCAAACACATACGGCTCATGGGTACTGGTGATCTCCCCGGCTGCCAAAAGCATTCCTTTTGTTGCAAGCACCTCGCAGGCTACCCGTGAGTCCGGATCAAATTTCAAACACTCGTCCAGGATACTGTCTGCGATCAGGTCGCAAAGTTTATCCGGATGCCCTTCTGTGACAGATTCTGCTGTATATAATCGTTTCATAATATAAATACCACCCTTCCTTTAAACTAAAAAATGCGGGATACATCCATTTCCCGGATATATCCCGCACCTCATTTAACTATTATCATTCAGATTGTAAAGAAAAACTCCCCAGATAATCTGGGGAGCCTCCAGAAGCTATACCTTTCGGTCCTACGGCTTCTTTTAAACATTTATATAGTACCCACTGTACCCTGATCTCTCAGGTATGGGACTTAATCATAATATCTCCTGCTTGCTTTCATTATATGCAAACAGCTTCCTCCTGTCAACACCGTTTTTTACAAACCGTATGCCCTTCTGAACTTTCCTTTCACCATTTCAAAATCCTCCGGCGTAAGTGTCCCTATACACCCTCTGGCTGCATCAAGCCTGGATTTGCTGACTGCACGGATTTCTTCACATTGCACCATACTGTCTTTATCAAGGAAATCATAAACATGCATGGAAGCAGGCACCTGCCTTCCCGGAGAGATCATTTTATCCTCGTCAGACGTACCAGAATAAAGCAGGAACCAGGAATCCTGCGCAGGCAGATTGTTGGCATTTACTTTACCCTTTGCGTCTGTAATGCAGATTATAACCACTTTTTCCGAATTATTGATGCGGTTATTGGACATCACAAGCACCGGACGGAGCTTATTTTTTTCCGTGCCGATATTGTATCCCATATCGCAGTACCAGATCTGCCCATGCAGAACCTGCCTGCGTTTATTGGTATTGAATTTTGAAATCCGGTTATAATTGACCTTATCCTTCAGCCATCCGGCTATATTATAGTATTCCTGTGCTTCCGGGTTCATGTTCCGCCTCCCTGTCCAGTAATGTGAATATTATAAAACTTTCCGTCCGCACATTCAACTGTTTTCGACAGCAGCCGGATCTTTTCATATTACGGCTCATCCCGAACAGCCACCACAATGTTCCTGGCGCCATTCCATTCATAGGAACACGTTACCAGAGTAAGTACCTGCTTTACATCATCTGCCGCAAGAATCTTCCCATTGTCGAACAGTTGCAGCCCTTTCGCCTGCGTGAGATAGGATAGGAGACCATCCGGCTCCTGAAAAGAGGCTTGCTGGAACGGGAACATGGACACATCTGCTTTCAGGACTGCCACGACAGTATAAGAAGATACGCCGTCCACAGTCTGGAAAAGAACAGTCGGGTGGGCTTCACAATAATCGGAAGATGCATACTTATCGAGATTCCCGAACATCACGCCGCTGTTCATGTTATGCCCATAGATGATGAGATTCTCCCCTTCCCGGACATCGCAGTTCCATTGCAGGAACAAACTCCCATTGATGTCCTGTTCCCCTTTATAATTCCGGTGCAGATAATATTCCGGATCATCCGCGCTCCCTTGCAGGACAGGATAATCTATGCCTGTATCCGGGATCGTAAGCCACCCACGGATATCCGGATACTGGTCCTGTAGGGCTGCCAGATCAACAAGGGGCTGCATGGTATTTTTTTCTCCAGCCGGCTGTTCTTCTTTGGAGGGATCCTCCGGGAGTTGTTCCCCCGGAAAATCTTCCTTCAGTGTCTCTGCCAGTTCCCGGTTCTCTTTCGGTATGGCTACCATGTGATAATACAGGAACCCCGCACTGATACAAAAAATCAAGAGCAGGAGCAGCTGCAAAATCCAGTGGGCGCCAGCCGGATGCCTGCTTGAATTATCGTTCCCATCCCTTTTTCCTGTTTTTTGCATCCTTGGCTTTCACTTCCTTTTCTGTCCGGCATACAGCGTCCATGATCGGCTCAGTTGGAATCCCATTCTGCTCACAGCCCTCCAAAATCCCACGCAGATAAAAATCCGATGGTCTGGCCGGGCAGTCTTTGTGCGGTGCGTTCATGACATAGGCCATAGATTCATAGGTTCTGCCATCTCCCGCTTTCACAAGAATGGCCTCTTTTCCGTACAAATAGGGATAACCCTCATAATGGTCCAGGCTTATCTCGCAGTCCTGCGTGATCTTCCATAAGACACCATCTACATGGCTGCCCGTTTCCGGCAGGATCGTTGCCACCCCTCTGTCCGGATTATGGCTGCAAAATGTCAAACGGTAATCCTCCAGACGGACGTTCCCGACCACCTGTGCGGACGGACAGCGATATTCCATCTGGTCTAAGTTCATGTTACTGCCATAGGCAAAATACAGCGTTTGCCCCAACCTATCACCTTCCTTCTAAAATTTTTCCAAAAACGGGAGCCCGCACTTTGGCAGGCTCCTTCCCATACATGGCTCTTAACCATTTTTGCGTTTCTTCCTTCTTCTGCTCACCGCAAGGCCAGTCAATCCGGCTGCGGACAGAACCATGAGAAGAAGCGGAAGCCAGAGGTTCGTATCATCTCCGGTTTTCGGTACATCGGTCGGTTTCGCTTCATCCTTCATAACCACTTTCTGGATTTCCGCCGTATCTTTTACTTCAAAAGTAATATCCTCAGCCACCAGGTAACCATCCGGGGCCTGCTCCTCGCGCAGTGTGTAAGTGCCAATCGGCAGTTTTTCAATATAATGCGGTTCACCCGTAGATACCCAGGTTTCCACCACGTTGCCATCGCTGTCCAAAATCGTCAGCTTGGCTCCTGGCAGCTCCTTCTTTCCGGTGATATCGGTCTTGCTGATCTCCACTTTGGTGACGTCATCTTTCATCTCCACCTTCTGGATCTTGGCGGTATTCTCGATAGTAAACGCAACGCTTTCCGCAGTCACATATCCGTCAGCAGGTTTTGTTTCAACCAATGAATAGGTCTTGCCTACTGCCAGTTCCTTAATGACATGAGGTTCTTTCTCGGATACCCATTCATCCACGATCTTGCCGGATTCATCAATCACCTGGAGTTTTGCTCCCGGCAGTTCTTTCCCGGTTGTTAAGTCGCTCTTTGTGATCTCCACTGTAGTCGGCTCATCTTCAAAAGTGAAAGCATAGGAAACCTCCGCAGTATCCTCACCCTGATACTCAAACGTGAATTCCTTTATCTCGTCTGTTGTTACGAAACCAGCCGGAGCATAGATCTCTTTTACATAATACTTTCCATCCACCGGAAGATCCGCCACAAAGGTAATTTTTCCTTCCGCATCTGTAGACTTTAATTCAATGATGGTGTCCGCTTCAATCAGGACTTTTCCTGATGCAGACAGGATGTCCTCTTTTGTGTAAAGTCCGAAGATCGCTCCCTCCAGTACACGGTCGCTGTCCTTTTCTTTCTTTAATACGGATACAACCGCCCTCTGTCTGTTATTCTGCCAATCTTCATCGTATACCACGACCGGAGTATCCTGGTCCCGGTAAGTAAGATCCACATATCTCGGTTCGTCATCCAGCACATATCCATAAGCTGTGCCTGCCTCAACCACATAATATTTTCCAACAGGCAGGTTTTCCACTTTTGCGATACCCATCTCATCCGTCGTTACGGTTGCTACCAGTTCATCCTTTTTAAAATGATCTTCACTCACATTATCCGCTGCTTTGATATCTTCGGCTGCGTAAATTTCAAAGGTAACATCCGTCAGGTTTCCGGTGATGTAATGAAAGATATGCTCCACAACTCCCTTGATCTGGCTGACTAATGTCACGCTGTCAAGGAATTCACCCTTTTTGTTGACGATCAGTGTTGCGGTCGGTACGTCATCCTTCATCTCCACTTTCTGGATCTCTGCCGTATCCTCTACTGTAAAAGTAACATCGGTTGTTTTCAGGTACCCAAACGGTGCAAAAGATTCACGCAGTGTATAACTCTCTCCCGCTGTCAGCCTTTTGATGATGTGCGGCTCATCCTTTACGGATACCCAACTATCAATGACATTACCATCTTTATCAATGACAGAAAGGGAAGCACCGGAAAGTTCTACGCCTGTGGTGATATCCGATTTCGTAATTTCAACCGTAGTCGGCTCATTTTTCTTTATGGCTTCCAGTTTGACTACAGGGATATCCTGTCCCTGGTAAGAAGCGTCAAAGGTAAGGATTTCATCGGAAGATACAAATCCGGCCGGCGCTGCCAGTTCTTTCACATAATATTTGCCAAACGGCAGGTCGAGCGCAAAGGCCGCCTTGCCTTTCCCATCACTGGTTACCGTCTCAAGCAGGGTATCTGCTGTTACGATGGTCTTATCACCGGATACGATATCTTCTGCATTGTAAAGCCCAAACTTGGCCCCCTCTACAACCGCTCCGTTTTCGGCATCCTGCTTCTCTACCGTGATGCTGACTTTCTGCCTGTCGTTGGTGAAATCCACTGTCTCCGTAATGACCGGAGTATCCTGTCCTTCATAGACAAATTCCACTTCTTTTGAAGATGCATGCAGGACATAACCCTCCGGGGCAGTTACTTCTTCGATCCGGTATTTTCCAAGCGGCAGGTTCTCTACCACGGCTTTTCCTTCCTCATCCGTTGTTACGGTCGCTACCAGCGTACCGCAGGCATACTCCAGGTTACGGCTGCCAGATTCATTGACCTGATGATCCGCCGTATAAATATCCTCTGCGGCATATACCTGGAACACGGCGCCCGCAAGATCTGCCGCTTCATAGTGGAAATCATCATCAAATCCAGACAATACTTCGCCATCTTTATGGATGATAAGCTTGCCTTTTGCCGGATGGTTTTCATATTCCACTTCAATGATGGCATCCTTACTAACTCCATCTACCTGGTATGCGGTATTGGAATCCACTTTAATCTCTGCGTAAACCGTATTTAATGTATATCCGTCCGGTGCAGTCACTTCTTCGATCCGGTAATTTCCCGGTTTCAGGTTCTCCGGCAGGATCAGATATCCTTCCTCATTCGTAAAATAGGATTTATGCACAGCCGTATTCGGATAGGTCGTTACCTGCTTCACATATTTCTGGTTGTCCAGATCATAAACTTTAAACTCTGTATTGGGAATCAGTACCGATTTCTTGGTCTCATCGTCTTTCTTGATGATCTTCAGCTTCGCCTCAAATTCATCATCCAGAAGGACACGCCATACCTGCGGTTCCGTTTTGTTTTCAGAGATTGTCACAACAAAATCATCTACCGGGGTAAAGTTATGCGGTGTCGTTGTCTCCCGCACGATGTACGTTCCGTAAGGGAGCGGGATAGAGCAGGCATAGCCTTTTTCATCAGTAAACATTTCTGTTTTCCCATCAGCGGTCAGGACGACCGGATCTGCGGAAGTAAAATCATAGGAACCATCCGCATTTACTTTCAGGCTGCTTACAAGGTACGCTGAAAATCCAACGCCGGATAAAAGATCCGCATCCGTTTTTCCATTATTCGCTGCCTTGATTACCTGGAATGGCTGTTTCTCTACCTGCTCCGGGGATTCTGCGGTACGCTCCACAGTTCTTGCCTTGTCCCCCTCATAACTTACTTCAATATCATGTTCTTCCTCATCCGGGAGATATCCGACCGGAGGGGTAATCTCTTTCACATAATATTTTCCGAGATACAGATCTTCTGCCTTGGCATTTCCCTTTGCGTCTACAGTCAAGGTTGCGACCTGGGTACCTGCTTTATAAAGGACACCCGTCTTTCCATCCGGATGCACGATGTCCTCACGGGCAAATAATCCATACACGGCGCCCTCAAAAACGGCATCCCCCTGTGTCACTTCTCCGGTCTCTTTATCTTTCTTTACCAGATGGATCGTGCCATTGGCACGTTCATCTGTCACATTTTGAGTGGTCGTACCTCCAATCACAAGATCCACACCATATGATCTCGTATCGATTAGATAACCAGTTGGTACTGAAATCTCTTTTAAATATACGGTATCCTGTGTCTTGGTGATCATCACGCTGGAAGCGCCATTGCTGTCTGTGGCCGGCATTTCTGTGATCAGCTTTGTGCAGTCTTTGTCACTGTAGATCCCATATACAGCGCCTGCAAGGTTATTTCCTGTCTTGCTGTCTTTCTTAACGATCTCAACCGTTGCCATCTTCAGCCAGCTCACCTTGAAATCCACATATTTTTCATCATCCACGCCTTCACCGAATACAAGGGCCAGATCCTGCGTGCCGGATCCCGTTGTGATCTTATAAGCGCTGAAATCCTTGGTGATGCTTCCTTTCATTGTAGCAGACCAGGTATCCTTTACATCTTCTGCCTGTGTCAGCGGTGCGGAAAGATAAAATTTAGTTCCTCCGCTTACCTCCACGCTTGCACCTGCCGCACTGGTCTTTCCAGTTGTCACGTTATGGAATTTGACGCCGCTTGGCAGTTTCATGGTGATCGTCTGCAGCTCATCCGCTTTAAATGTGATCTCTTTTGTCCGCTGTGAATTGCCATCAATATATGCAGTCACATCCGCATCGGAAAAAGACATTGCCACATCCGGGATATCCGGCTGGCTCACACAATAATTGTAAAGTTCCATTGCCAGTGCCTGTCCGGTGGAATTCGTACCGGAAAATGCGTCACCGCTTCCATTGGCATACGCAGCCGCCAGATGGGTAATGATGAATCGCTTTCCTGTAGAAAAATCCGGATGCTTTTCATCAAAGAATCCATTCTCACCGCTGGCTTTCGTACCATAATAGCAGACCTTGGCAAGCGTTTTTCCATCTGCCAGTTTTTCAATCGAATACACGCCATCCCCAGGTCCCGGCTTAGATGGCTGCACACAATATGCTGTCGCAGTGATACTTCCAAACTGAACCGTATATGGACAAGTCAGATAAGTTCCAAGTCCATAATCTGCATAATAATACCAGGAACCTTTTGTCACTGTCACACTTAAATTCCCGGTATTCGCTCTTGCAGATGCCTGAAAAGTGACACTCTCTCCTGCTTCAAGCGAAAACAGTCCCACTTCTTCCTCTACGGCCTGCTCCATCACATCAGAAACAGACAGCCCGCTTTCCTCATCCACAGTATCCTGTGTTTCCGCTTCTTCAAGCGCTTTATCAAGCTCCGTTTCTGTTAATCCTTCTGTCTGCAAGGTATCAGATGTGCCATCGGTCTGTACTTCTGTCTGCTGGCTCTCCGTTTGCGAGGCATCCTCCCCATCATCCTGGGTTTCCTCTGTCTGCCCTGCATCGTGGTTCTCTGTTTCTGATTCTATATTGCTGCGGGAAACAGTCCCCGTATCTTTCACCACCAGATTACGGCTGATCTGGTAGATCGGATGGTCCGTAGTCTTGGGTTCCACATAATAAACCGCCTTATAGGTATCGGCATGGTCTGTGGAAAAATCTTCTCCCTTGGTATTTTTGGCTTCTTCAAATGTAACTTTTACTTTGTTGTCGTCAATAATGTCAAGCCCTGTGAAATCGAAAGTCACATCAAAATCACTGCCGACCTCCACTGCATAGTCATGCGCCGTAACCACCTCATCCTCATTTAGCTGGTCTTTGACTTCTTCATATACCGGGGGCTTCTTTTCCTTTGGATCTGTCTCCGCAGCAGAGGCAGTCAAAGGGGATACGGCTCCAGAGAAGATCGTTACCGCGGCCAACAGCCCGGATATGATCTGTTTCATTTTTCTTTTCATTTTCATGGTCTTATTCATCCTTTCAAAAAAGTAAGCCGGAAAGATGTGATTTTCTATCCGGCTGGTTTTATTTCTTTCATATTCAATTGTCATGTTACCGGGTTTCCTGCTCCCGGTTTCTTTGCTGCAGGCAGGCATACTGGCTTTTGTCATACCTCCATGCCCGGTCACCTTCCAGATTCTTCAAAAGATGTTCCCGGACATTTTTGTACTCAGGTCCGATCAGGCCAAGCCTTAAAAGGAACGTCCGGAATGTGAATGCAAGATTTTCTGATATTTCCGTTTTCCTCATCTGCGTACACTTCTGGTTGATCGCCTGTGCCGAGATTGCCAGTGCAAGCGTAATGTTTGCCCGCACCTCCCCTGCATGGAGCGTGCTTTCAAAACACCGCCACTCCAATGTCCCTTTCAAGAACACCGCATGCAGGTTCAAAGCATAATATCTTGACCAGTTGTAATGTTCATCACTGCCATCACTACCCTCATACCATGCTCTCTTAAACTTTTCCATTGTGATCGTGCTGTTCGGCATCTTCCGGATCTTTTCCAGCACGGCAGGACGCACCTTCTGGCAATAATTCCGTTCCCTGGAAGTCTGCACTCTCAATGCCTTGAACAGGATATCCTCTTTCGAATACATGATTGTCATGGCGTTCTTCAGGCTTCTCGGCGTATGCTTGGATGCATCCACATGGACATGCTGGCCGCAGGAGCTATTGACGAATGCCCCATGATGGCGCAGACACCGGACAACTTCCTGCAGCTTTCCCATTTCGGAATATTCCAGTTTCGGGCTTACCATTTCTGTGGCAAATTCTCCATCCGCACACGTTTTAAGACCTCTTACTTTTCTCTCCGTAATGATACTTCCATCACTGGAGAACTTCCATTCCTTTCCCTGTTGGTCGCGCACACACCACGAGTCATACGAAATCCGATGATAATAGTCCGTACCGAACATCTCTGCCACCACCTGTGCCGCACGCTGCCGGGTGATACCTGTCATCTCAATCTCCGTACCGAAATACTGATCCCGGAGGTCAATAGGCATAAACGGAATCCTCCAGCTTTAATTCTTCATCTACGGCTTTCAGGTTTCTGCCGATGGCTTCAACAACATTCACTGTCACGCCATTCCCTGCCTGCTTATAAAGCTGCCTGTCAGACATATCCACGGTCATCAAATCGATCTGGCTGTCATAATATCCCTGCAGCCGCAGACATTCCCTTGGAACCAGCCTGCGGATCCTTCCATGGTACACAACCCCATGCCGGTCTGTAGCCGTGATCGTGAACATCGGTTCCTCCGGTGCTTTCATCCTCCGGCCATTCTGCCTTTTCTTGAGGCGCTCCGGCGTCAGGATTGCCCTCGGTCCAGTCTCAACAAGGACACCGGAACTCTCCCCTTTATGCTTATGGATACTGGAATCCTGCTTTGTATTCAAACACCTGGCATTCTCCGTTACAAACGGCGGGGCAGACATATCCACAAAATGCACGGTTCCCTGCTGGCTCTCCGTTGTCAGCGTATGGGCGATCTCATGCCCGACTCGCCCTCTGCGCGTATTCAGGTTCGCATACCCAAGGTCAATGCTGTCACCGGGATATGCCATTTTGTATCCTTTTTTCGTGTTCTCCTTGATCGGGATCCCTACTTCATAAAGGCCGGTCTTACCGCCCATGCCCCCGGCCTGCGAGGTAAGCGTACAGCTTACTCCGGCAGGATCGTAGACTCTTTTCCCCTGGCTTCCTGCAAGGACTTGTATAAGAGCTGCTCCGTTTGGTACGGGGACAGGTAATATTTTTCCGGCACATCTGCCATCAAGATATCCGATAATATACACCCGTTTTCTTGACTGCGGGACTCCGAAATCCTTGCTGTTAAGCACCTTCCATTCGACATGGTACCCCAACTCAGAAAACGTGCTGAGGATGGCAAGAAACGTCCGCCCTTTGTCATGCGATAAGAGTCCGGGTACATTTTCAAGGAGAAAATACGCAGGTCGTTTGTCTGCAACCAATCGGGCAACTTCAAAGAACAGGGTTCCTCTGGCATCACTAAAACCTTCACGTTTTCCGGCGATGGAGAAAGCCTGGCAAGGAAATCCTGCACATAAAAGATCAAAGTCCGGCATGGCTCCTGTTTCAATATTTCTTGCGTCATCACAATACCACTCCCCTTCCGTATCGAACAGCCTTCGGTAGTTTCTGTCCGCATAGGGATCCATTTCGCAGTGTCCGACACATTCAAAGTCCCCGGCACGCCTCAGCCCTTCACGGAATCCACCGATTCCGCTGAATAAATCAAAAAATCGAATTGTTCCAGCTATCCTCCTCCTTTCTCAAAAAAAGCGGCATGGCATTCGCCACACCGTTTTCCTCTGTTTCTTTTCTGCTGTTTTCTATGTATCTATCCGTTATGCCCCTATCGCTTCTTCCGGTTCTTCATCCTCATCTATCGTCCCCGGTTCATTCATTTCTGCTCCGACATTCTCCGTTTCCCCATCAGGCAGCACTTTTTTGGATTCCTCGGTTGGCTCTGGTTCTTCAGATTCACCTTCTTCTCCGGTTCTTTCCGGTTCTTCCTCTGGCTCTCCTTCAGCTTCTTCCGGTTCTTCATCGGTTTCTTCCGGCTCTTCCTCAGCTTCTTCCGGCTCTCCCTCGGCTTCTTCTGATCCTTCCTCAGTTTCTTCCTCTTGGGATGCCAGGGCTTCTTTCTCCCTTCTCGCATTCTCCTGCTCTGCTTCTACTTCCTCGATTGCCTTTTCGATGATGCTTATAAGGAAATCCTTCTGTTTGCATCCTTTCCATGCGACTGCCGCTTTGAGCCTTCCGAATAATTCCTCTGTTACCTGTACTGCGATTGTTCTTGCTGCCATCTGTTCCACTCCTTTTTCCATAAAATGTTCTTCGATTACCTGTTGCAGAAATTCTTGTGTGCTAATTTCACGCTGCTCGATTTCCCCTCTCACCTTTGCATGCAGTTCAAGTGGGATCTTACCGCATATATTCTTCATTTCCATCTGCGTTATCTCCTTTCGTTTTGTTATACACACAATACTCCAAAGATACATGGAAAGCTATTCACAATACCCAACAAACATCGGCTTCCAGATCATTGCACAACCAACAATACATAGATGTATCTATACTTTCAAAACAGCACCACCTCCTTTGCCTTTTCCCGTCCGAATATCCTTAAACTTCCTGTCAAACAAGTTCTCGCTGTCACGCAAAAAGCGGTTGGCCTTCTATCAGCCAACCGCTTTCTCCTTAAATCACTACGCTTTGATGTTTAGCTTTTCCGATAATCTGTCCAAATGCCGCTCAATCGCAATTCCCACAAGATCCTCTACGCTGACCGCTTTTCCTTCCTGTTTTGCCTTCCATCGGGCAATCGCTTCCAGTTTTTCCAAGGTTGTTTCTTTTAACTCAATACAAATCATTTCTTCCATCTTTTGGTTCTCCTTTCTTTTGGTAACACAACAATAAGCGAAGAACCCTGAAATATCCATTCACAAGATCTGACAAATTTTCCTTCCATTTTTTTAGTAAAACCAATAACTTCTGCGTTACTGCTCATTCTGGAACATCTTCCATGCTGGAAAGAAAATCCAGCATTTGTGCCGGAATCTCATCTTCCTGTTTCCCCGTACTTTTTTCCGGAGATATCTGAACCTCCTTCAATTCTTCCCGGAACACCATCCGTATTTTTTCTATCAGGTTTTCACTATCCGCAGATTGCAGGATTGTCTGAACCAGAAAAGCATTTTTTTGTCCATTGGGAACACTCTGTAAAATCTCCCATGCTCGCTTATGCTCCGGATCATCCAGTGTTGGGCGAAAGGAAAAAACGGGGCGGCTCACCTCGCGCACATCTGCCCCACAATCCGTTCATATCCGGCAGCGTTGGCTTTTACGTCCGTTAAGTAGAAAGCCCTGCAAAGCCCGTCCTGCGGTGTCACGTGGCGTCTTACGATGGTGGAACCGCCGCCTATGAAAACGGACGGGATCGCCCGAAGGTCAAAGCCAGCCTCCATAATGGCAGACAAAATCCTCTCCGTATAACTGCGCCCATTCTTCTGAATGATCTCTTTGGCTTTTGGATCCAAACTGCAGCTATTTCCGTTTAAGACACGCTCGATCTGGATATCTGTCACAGACAATCCGGTACTTCTGCGTACCTGCTCCATCGTTTCATCGATACAACGAATAACCCCAAGCTCAAGGCTGCGGCAGGTAGCCGCATTGGGAACAGCATTATCCAGCCTCATCAGGTCCACTGTCCAGCCACCGATGTCCACCAAAAGGACAGACGGCTCATCCCGAACATATTCCGGATGGAGAGCAAGCGCAGAATAGCCCTGGGGGAACAGTTTCACATCCTCGATCGTCAGTTCATATGATTCATTTTCGTATTTGAAACAAAGTGGCTGCTCCTTCCGGAACAGATACTGCCGGAAAGCCGTCTTTTCCCTTCCAAAACCTGCAAGCGGCAATCCGGCTGCGAGAATGATTTTTCCCTTCCTCTCTGCCCTGCGGTATTCAATCTCCTGTGCCAATGCCGCCATCGTCAGCAGATAATAATTATCATTGGCTGTCTTGTCTTTCATGAGAGTCTGTCGTCCGGTACCGCAGACATAATAATTCCCCGCATACTGCAGCACGTTCTGCATCGTGTATGGCTCATAGTCATACTTGGACAGCCCTGTTGGGAAACAGACATGCGGGGTTTTCATGGCATAATAGCCATGATCGATTCCTATAATCATAGGCTTCACATCCCTTCTATTGAATGATTAAAATAATGGGGGTTCGGATACCCCGGTGTGGAAAACCTGCCGGAAGAGGAAGTGCCTGCCGATGGCAGGGATTTTTTTCTTCCAGCTAGTTGTGGTCTTAAAAGAAACGGCAGGCAGAACCTTCCGATCCTGCCTGCCGTTATACGAAACTTTTCATAAGATAATTTAGAGCATGTTATCTAAAGTTTCTTGTCACTGCATACCTTCATACCCTTTGCTAACCGCACAAGGATATTCATATATCTCTGCCTTTCGTCTCCCTCGGCAAAGGCCGCCAGTTGCAGGTAATACATTTTTGCCTGATCCCTGGATTCCCATTTCCGACTTTTACCATTGCTGATCGTCCTGACTGTATCTTTTTCCATTGTGCTGCCTACCTTTCTATCAGAAATGTCAGGATATCCTCCATCGCATACTGATAAACCAGTTCGGCATATCGGCTCCAGTGGTCATTGATCGAGCAGGTAAGCAGGTCGATCTGATTCTTGATATCTTCCGGCAGATTCATGGTTTTTAAGATCCCTTCCTGTCGTAATGACTCTTTCCGTCTTTTCTGATATTCTTCATCTTCTTTCAAAAAATCCATTTCCGCTTCGCTGGTTCTCGCTTCTATCAGCATATCAGCCAGTTTTCTCTTTCTTGCCACATCCCCATCCGGATTGATTTCCCTCTGGATACTTTTTAACATGCGCCCATAAGAGAATACATGGGATTGTCCATAATAATAATGGTATTCTTTTTCCAGCCGCTCCATGTCATCCTGATTGGACAGATATTCTTTTAAAGCACAATGTCCTTTTTCGTTCAAAGTAACTGTCCCATCTCCATCCACCACTTTCCACAACATGGGATAATCCTCAATCAGTTTTTTCTGGCGTGCTTCTATCTCCTGATATTCCGGGTGGTTTTTTCGCAGATAAGTTGTAATCTGCTCACCCACTTTCATCTCCATGGCATCTATCCACAGTTCTTCTAATTGTGCATGCATTCCGAATCGCTCCCTTCTTATTCATTGTGTTCTATCAAGCCTTACACTATACCATTTTCGGCTAAGAAAGCTATTCACAGAATGCAACAAGATTTTCTTCCACAGATCGTGCAAACTACCTATTATCACTATCTGGACGGATCGTCTCGCTTTCGGGGCTTATCCTTATTTTTTTGTTTCGCCTTTTTAAGTTTCCGTACTTCAGCCGCTCCCTTTTCTATCATTGCTTTCAGCTCCGGCAGTGAAGTATTCCATAGGGAGGAATCTTTGCTGAAAAAGCGGATGCTATACTTTTTCATAATCATGTCACCTATTTCAGGATATACCGCAGCCACATCCGGCGGCTGCAATGGATACTCGATCAGCGGATGATATTTGATTTCCCCGGATATTTCTTCCAGCACCCTTTTTTCCATTTCCGGTGTGCAATCTTCATAAGCGCTTCGCCCGGTCAGTTCCTGATAGGCATAATCTCCAACATAATTAAGTAATTCAAATTCACAGTCTCCATACTGTTCTACCCTTGTTAGGGAATCCGGATTCTCTAACGCCGCCATATAGATATCTTTCCCCTGTGCGATCAGCCATGCCCTGAAATCCATAAATCCGTCATCCGAACAACCATACTCTTTTATAAAGATGGCTGCCGTCCAAAGCCCGTATTTATCAGCCAGATCCCGGTACCCGTGCATAATCGCATGAAATCGCAGGGATTGTTCCGGCGGCATACTAAGCAGTTCTTTTTTAATCCAGGAAATAGATGCGTCCATATCCTGTCCACATTGATTTTTCGTTTCTTCAATGAGCTGCCAGAAAGTATCTTTGTTAATTTCAGTTATCCCACTGCCCATATCAAATCTCCCCTCGTAATAAACCATTCTCTTTTATTCGTCTGTAGCTAAATCCCATTATCTGTCCCTTCCTTTTTTCTTGTCTGCTTTTTTTGGCTCCCTGTCTGGACTCATATCTTCAAAAAAATACTCTGCCAGACGTTTCATGCTCTCAAAGGACATATCATCCGGCATGGAAATTGAAATCACCACGGCGTCCACATATTTCTTCCCATTTATTTCACGGTACAGTTCCTGGTAATCCCCCCAATAACCATCTCCACCTGTTCTAATATCTTCGTATCGCCCATCAACATCAATCAGGTAACGGGCTGAATCAACACCGATTTCTTTCTGCTCTATTTTCTGTGAAGCATATATCTTTTCATCCAAATATGTAGAAAGATATTGTTCCGGTGCAAAATAAACGGTTATTGTCCGTGCCATGTATCCCGGAAACTCAGGATATTCCATTTCCGTCAACAATACGCCTGCCTTAAATTCAGGCTTTGGCTTATAATCGACCACCAGCTTTTTGAGTCTCTCCGGTTTATCTTTAAAATCTTCATAATACAATGGATCCCCAAATTGAATCCGTTTGGGACATTTAATTTTAAATTTTTCCTTCCGCACGTTATCACCTCCAAGCATTGTTGCGTTTTGCCACATTTTGCTGCATATTTCCCGACTCTCGAACACTTTCTTTTCCTTAAAAAAATAGCCGGAAAAATCCGACTACTCCTTATCATCTATATCATAATGAGTTCCTCTCATTTCATATACAAAACGACAATATGAATACAAGTTGGATATTTGATTCTATATGTTTCCTGCCACGTTATCTGCACTCCTCCTTTTTTTTATTTTTCTCTTTCTTCTTTTCTAATTGGTGTGCGTCCCATATCCGAAATTTCACGTAACTATCAGGCACAGCTTCAAAGATTTCCTCCAGCGCTTCTTTATTTGTAAACAGCCTATTTTTTTTAAAATAGTCATAAATATATTCCCATAATAACGTGGTCGCTTTTCCTGCCTTTTCTCTCCGGTCTCTGAGTACCGGAAAAATCTTCTGCAATCTCCTTTTCAACTCTGGATCTATTCGATAGTTCTCTCTATATGCAAGATCCATCAACTCATATTTTTCACAATGGAATACTTCCCTTATCTTTGACATTAACTCTGGATAATAAAGTGACGGTAAACAATTCATAATTGCACCAACTGCTGCAGGATTGCTCCAAAAACCATGTCTTGTAATGTAATTGCAGATGAAGGTATCCATTCTATTTGTATATGAATGCTGTAATCTGTTTAAACGCACTGAACGCTCATATAGTATCTGTACTTCCTGCAAAAAATCCAGTTCCAAAATCATTGCCTTCGATCCCTCCTTTTAGTTATAAACGCAACACTACCCTTTTTTCCAAAGGAAAGCTATTCACACAAACCACTAAGGATATTTTTCAGAATTGGGCAAAACCAACAATTACTCTAACGGGCTGATTGTTTCCTTTTTTGCTGCTGACGGATTATCTTTGTCTCGGTCTAGCCTTTTATCAACAGTTCCTTTACTTTTTATTATCCATATTATAATGGGTTCCCCTAATTTCATATACGAAACGGCAATATGAATACAAATTCCACAAGTTTGCCTTAACAGAAAAATCTTTGCGATATATAAACTTTGTCCAGAATGGTACTTGATGCCCTTCACACCATCTATAGATATCTTTCATTACCATTCGTTCCCCACTTCTTATGCGTTCAATAAGAATATCTTTCTTGTATTCATCTAAACCAACTCTAAATATTAAGTAGAATAAGACGTTATAGTACCCAACTAGGATAACCTCTCTGCTATCCTCTTTTTCCTCATACGTCATGCACACTTTCCACCTTTCCTTGTATTTATCGTACTATTTATCCACATATTCTTACGCCATACACCTTATACCCACCCCATAATAGGGGGTGAATATTCCCACCAGAATCAGGATGATCTCCACAACACCCACCGCATCCTCTTCCATCGCAAATTCTTTTACATACTTCCACATATTTTCATTTGTCACCTCACATTTCCTTTCTCTGTTCTCCAGTCCTACCCTCCGTAAAAGGAAAGGCATGCCGGCAACATGATCACCGCCATCACCACCAGGAGCATCAAGACCATCGGAAGAAGCAGTTTTGTTGCTGCTGTATCTCCCAGCACTCTTGCTTTTCTTTTTCGCTCCTCCCAGGCTTCCACGGATTCCTTTTCCAGCAGATCGGCCAGATACCTGCTTCCTTTCTGGAGGTTCTGGATCAGTAGTGTTGACAGAGTTTTATACTTTACCTGTCCGCACCGTTCTCCAAATCTCCGGTAAGCCTCTGCTTCGGAAATCCCACTGTCCATCTCATAACAGGCTACTCGGATTTCTTCGTAAGCCTCACGTTTTTTACCATCTTCTCTCTTTCCGTAATCCAGTGCTATTTTCTGGAACGCTTTTCTGGCAGTTAAGCCTGCCTGCACCAGAAGAGTAAATTTCATGATCAGTCCTGGATAATCCATCAGCATCTGTTCTCTTCTTTTTATCTGAGCATTCTGTTCTTCCCGTTTTTTTGCAATGACAGCTGCTGCCGCTGCTGCCAGACCAAGAGCTGAAAGCAGGTTTCCTGTTTTGTCTTTTGGCTGCTCCCATTCAATATGTTTTCCATTCCATTCATCTGGAAGATAATAGTACTGCGGATCGTTTTTTTTCTGATTATATTGTACGATCATGTCCTGCAGCTCTTTCTCGCGCTGCTGTTCTTCGCTAAGTTCTGTTTCCGGTTCTTCTTCGGATCCTTCTGTTTCTTTTTCCGGCACCTGCACATACAGGGAACCGGCTTCTTCTCCGTCTACAGATACTTTGAATTTCTCTTCATAAGCACCTGTCTCCTCTTTTTCCATACGGTATCCGGATGAATAAACCTTATCTCCGCCACTTTGAAATGTCAGGAGCATACCGATGATATTTCCGGTAAGCGCTATCCGTATAAACAGTTTCTTTTCTTCCGGATTTCCGGCTTCCGGAGGCAGCCGCCCCATTTTTCCTGCCAGAAACACCCCAAGGATCACCATAAATATCAAAATATGTATCCACATTATCCTCACCTACACTTCTATGTCTACAATCTTCACACCCAGCCAGTAAGACAAGCCATAGATCACCATGCAAACTGTCATGGCACAGATTCCGAAAGGATTCCCATAAAGTACATCCAAAAATCCCGGCGAAGTCAGTTTCAGATAGCAGATGATACCGGCCGGCATGATACTCATAACCATCTGTTCCGATTTCTTTGCGGCCAGCGTTGCCTCGATCTCTTTTTTTACCTCGATCTTATCACTAAGCATTCTGGCTACTTTCTGGATCACCTGCGTCATATCCCCGCCTGTTCTTTTTGCTGTATAAAATACTGCTGCAAAATTTTCAATATCTTCCACTCCGCTGCGTTTTCCCAGATCCAGGAACAGCTCTTCCACCGGAACACTCAGACGCAGCTGGCTTTCGATATACCGAAATTCATCCAGGATATCACTTCCCTTTTCATAAAGTCTCCCCAGATCCTTTACACTGGCACGCACCGCATTCTCCGCGGAATAGCCGGCCTGTACCGCCACATTCATGGCCGTCAGAGCATCCCGGAACTGATAATTCAGCTCCCTCTGCTGCCGTGCAGTGCATTTTTTCCTCTGCATTTTCAGAAAAAGCACTGGTATTGGAAGCATAAACAGCAACACAGGAAGGCTCTGATAAAACAGATAGTCGGCTACAGCGCATACGGCAGCTCCCTCCAGAAGATACTTTGCGGTCTCCTTCCCCGTAAAATGATACATCCTGTAATCTTTCCTCGTAGATCTCCATTTCTGATTCTTTCCTTTCCGCTCTTTCATAGTCTGATTCCTGCCCGTTTCATTTTTTCACAATGCAAAAGTTCTCCGGTTTTTACAAGTCCCTTTCCTTCTTCCCAGCGATACAGCGGCCTGGTCTGGATCTCTCCGTTTTCAAATCCACATACTTCTGTGATTTCCAACAGCTTTCTGCTTTTATCCCGCATACGCCCGAGATGTACCAGAATGTCTACCCCGGAAGCGATCTGCCTTCGGATTGCTTCCAGGGGAAGATCGATTCCCATCAATGTCATCGTTTCAATTCTGGAAAGCATATCCTGACTGCTGTTTGCATGAAGTGTTGAAAGGCTTCCATCATGTCCCGTATTCAGGCTCTGCAGCATATCCACTGCCTCTCCTCCACGGACTTCCCCTACAATTATCCTGTCCGGCCTCATTCGAAGGGCTGACCGGATCAGATCTCGGATCGTTACTGACACCGCGCCCGCCATATTGGCCATTTTTGCCTCCAGACATACCAGGTTATCAATTCCCCGGATCTTAAGCTCCGCATTATCTTCAATGGTGATCAGGCGCTCATCTTTTGGAATATATTCTGTAACAGCTCCAAGGAATGTTGTTTTTCCACTGCCTGTACCTCCACCGATCACAATAGAATATCTTGCCTGAACAAGTTTTTTTAAAAACTGTGCACATTCTTCGGTGATGCTTCCAAAAGCGATCAGTTTTTCCATTGTGATAGGATCATCCGGAAAACGACGGATCGTCAGGATCGGACCATTCAGAGCAACCGGATAAACCACTGCATTCACACGTGCTCCGTTTTCCAGCCTTGCATCTACAATGGGCATGGACTCGTTGACAACCCGGTTACAGCGCCCTACGATCTGCTGGATCACATCCTCCAGCTTCTCTTCTGACGTGAAGACCTTATTCCATCTGGTCAGTTTTCCTCCACGTTCCACAAAAATATGATCCGGACCATTTACCATGATCTCCGTAACACTTTCATCATCGATCAGTTCCTGCAGAACATCCAGCTTGCGCACAGAACAGAACAGCTCCTGTCTGAGCTCTACTTTCTCCTTCAGTGAAAGAAACAGTTCCCTTGCCTGAGTTAATATCAGTTCATCGATCACCCCCAGGATCTCATCATCGGACAGCTCTCTGGAAACATCCAGCTGTTCCATGAGCAGATCATACATTTCCCGGAATTTTTCTCTGTTCATGACCGCTCCTTTCTCAAAAGCTCACGGATATAATCTCCCAGTTCACTCCAGACCAACTGTTCTACGTAAGCGTCAGAAGAGATCCTATCCATATGAAAGGGCAGATGCACCTTTTCTGTTTTTTCCAGGATCTTTTCTTTATTCCAGATACGCAGAAGATTTTCGAATTGTGTCACCTTACAGACAGAAAGTGTGTCATTCAAAACCGGCATATAGATTTTTCTGCACATTTCCAGAAGCCGGAAATCCTCATCTCCATTTTCTCCCATATCCAGGATCAGCACTTCATAGGAACTGTGAAGTACGATCTCCTGCAACAACCGCTCCCAGTCTTCCCAGTCCACGGTCCGGATATCTGAAGGTGTTCTTACAGGCGGTATAAAATCCAGATTGTTTACTGTCTGGATCATTCCGTTCATTCTATGGATCAGGTTTTCATTTCCCTGGCGAACATAATAAAACAGATCACTCAGATTAGCCGGAAATTTTTTTCCAAGAAGTTCTTCAAAACCAGAATAGGATTCCAGATTCAGATAAAGAACGGCACGTTCTTTCGCCAGTATCTGTCCCAGCGCAAGTGCAAAGGATGTCTTCAGACATCTGCCCAGAGGAGAAAAAACACCGATGATCTCCATTGTCTTTTTCAACACAGGAAAAGTTACCGGATCAAGAGACTTCTCTTCTCCATAGCAGGCCATCACCTCCCTTATCACATCTGAGGAAGATTGATATTTATACACACTTGAATACTGATCTAGTTCCGGAGGATGCACACCCTCTGAAAGAATGATGATCTTTCCGATGCCAAGGTCACGGACTTCTTTTCGCATTGCTTTATCGGAAATCAGCAGCAACTCAATATGATTTTCTTTTCCGTAAGCAATGAGACTTTCCGCCGTGGTAAATGCCTGGATCTCAAACGGAAGATTCTTTTTCTGGTTCAGATAATCCATAAAATTGAAAGCATAATCCACCTCCAGATCACAGACTGCAAATATGTTTTTCTTCAATACACACCTCCTGCATAAAGCACCGCACTCAAAAATATGGGTACCGTAAAATGAAAGTTCTCCGGAAAGCTCATCCCCTTTCTGTAATAAGGACGTATCTCACCGGTACAGTAAAACTCATTCATATACTGATATAAATAAAGGAATCGTCGGCGGATACCGCCTGTAGAAATAAGAATTGCCAGAGAAATGCCTGCACCTGCAAGCAGAGAATAAACAATACATTCCATAACTGTCCGCGGCCCCATGATCCCGCCAAGTGCGCACAGAAGCTTGATATCTCCGGCGCCGATCATATGGAATATAAAAAGGATTCCCAAAAGAAGCACCGGCACAGCCACTCCTGCCAAAAAGATCACTCCACCTTTCGGCCCGTTTTCTGTGATCTGGATCAGGAAACCGATCATAAAAGAAAAAAGGATCCATCCATTGTCTACAGATGCATCTTTAAGATCCATCCAGACCGCCATCGCAGATATCACCACGGATAATTCTCCATAAAGAAACATACACGCCCCCTTTCCTTCTTAAAATATATGTTTATTCAGTTATGATAAAAATGGGATTTCCCGCCTGACCTGGCGGTGATCGATACCAGAAGATCTCTGGTGAAATTAATTATAGAATTTCAGGAGCATTTTGTCCAGCATTTTCGTTCGACAAATTCTGACACGAATTTTGCTGTCATCTGCTCCTGAAATTCTTTTTATCTTTTTATTTTTTATCGCTTTATCTTCTATGATCTTATCGGATCTTTACTCCGTCCTTGATCACTGCTTTCAGTTCCAGATCCTGATCCAGCAGTACCACATGAGCTTTTTTACCTGCTTCCAGAGATCCGTACTGTTCTTCCACACCAAGGCTTCTGGCCGGATTTATGGTCGCGCAGGCCACGGCTGTTTCCAGCGGAAGATCCATCTTTTTAACAACTGTACGCATACAATCCATCAGATTTGTGGCAGATCCTGCGATCGCACCGTCAGATACCAGCGTGGCAAGTCTTCCCACAACCTTAACATCCAGTCCGCCCAGTGTATACTGGCCGTCCGGCATACCGGTAGCTCTCATACTGTCGCTGATCAGGATCATCCTGTCAGCTCCCATCATCTGAAAGGTAGCTCGAACAACAGACGGATGGATATGGATCCCGTCACAGATGATCTCTGCCATAACATCCTTACTATCAAAAACAGCACCTACGACGCCTGGTGCACGATGTGTAAACGCAGGCATTGCATTATACAGATGGACTGCATGGTTTGCTCCTGCTCTGCACGCTTCCATTGCTGTATCATAATCTGCATTAGTATGTGCCAGAGAAACATTGACCCTTTCATGAACTTCCCGGATAAATTCTGCTGCATGCTCACTTTCTTCAGGTGCAATCCCTATAAATTTTACCAGACCTTCCGAGGCCTTTAAAAAACGGTCACAGATTTCCACATTACATGGCAGGATATTCCTCGCATCCTGTGCCCCTTTTTTCGCCGGGCTGATAAAAGGCCCTTCCATATTGATCCCCAGAAAATCCGCCTTACAGCAGTCCTTTGTTTCTTTTTTATATTCTGCTGCTGTATGGAGGATCTGCTCCAGTTCCTCTACCGGTAAAGTCATAGTAGCCGGTGCGATCGCTGTAACTCCTACCGATGCCTCATATTCCGCGATCCTTCCGATCGCAGCCTTGTCTCCGTCGCAGAAATCATCTCCCTTGCATCCATGAAAATGCAGATCGATCAGTCCCGGAATGGCGTAGCAGCCTTTTCCGTCCAGAACATCTCCGTTAAGCTGCGGCGCATCCTTTTCTTCATAAACCTGTCGGATCTTATCCCCATCCAGGATAATCCCGCCTTTTACAAATGCTTTGTCCGATGTAAAAACATACACATTATCAATGATCATAGTAAAACCTCCCAAAATCCCCATTTGTGATCATAAACAAAAAAGCAACCAGAAACATGTTCTGATTGCTTTCAGTTAATAGCCAGTACGGGAATCGAACCCGTGTTTCCGCCGTGAGAGGGCGGCGTCTTAGCCCCTTGACCAACTGGCCATATTCTTTTGTTTCTGTCGTTTGATTTCGTTTTTTGTTGTTTCCCTCAACCGACTTCGTTAGTATATAACACTTTCTTTCAAAATGCAAGTACTTTTTTTAATTTTTTTAAAAAATTTTCATGTTTTTCACGTTTATTCGTTTTTTACCCATTTTCCGGTATTTCGTACGCTTGACCACTGCTGGTGTAAGTGCTACTATCAAAGCACCAATACGAAAATAATCGACTGCGGATAATGATCCGCCCGGTATAACAGAAAGAAGGAATTGGATGACTCGCATTTTGTGTCTCGGAGACAGTATCACAGATTGCGGACGGCTTTTCTCCGCAGATCCTCTTGGAAAAGGATATGTGAAGCAGCTCTCCTGTCTGCTTCATAACACAGATCACCGATTTTCCATTGAAAACAGAGGTATTGATGGTTTCACCCTGGAACGGCTTCTTCAGAACACAGATTTCTGGCTGGAAAGCTCTGATCCGGATATTGTTACCGTCCTGATCGGGATCAATGATGTGGGGATCATGATGAACACCCGCCGTTCATCTGCACAACAGCAGGATCTGATGAACAAATTTGTCACCCGTTATGAGCTCCTTGCAAAAAAGCTATCCTGCACAAACTCCCGGAAACGAAAGCTCTATTTCCTGGAACCCTTTGTTTTTCCATGGCCACGCTGCTACGCTTCCTGGGCTCCCCTTCTTTCCCAGATGTCCGTGCATATTAAAAAGATCAGTCAGGATCATGGCGCCGTTTTTCTCCCGCTGCAGAACGATCTGGATCAGGAAACTGCACGGTCCGGGCCTGCATCAATAACTTCTGACGGTATCCATCTCACACCACAGGGGCATCAGATCCTGGCAGATAAACTTTATAAATTGATCATATCAGAAAGGTAATACTATGGAAACAACGATCAAAAAAATCGAAGATATGTCACTGAACGCATGGCCTTCCCATAAAATGGAACTTTATGACGGATGGATCTTACGTTTTTCTTATTTCTATACGCACAGGACCAACAGTGTGGAACAGTTCGGAACCTCCACACTTCCATGGCGCGAAAAAATCCCCTACTGCGAACAGGTCTATAAGCGTCTGGGAACTCCTGCGATCTTTAAGATCAGCCCCCTTGTATCCCCGGATTTTGACTATATGCTGGAAAACAGGGGCTATTCCGTTCAGCACATAACAAATGTTATGACTGTAGACCTAGACAATGCCGTTCTGGATGCGTCTGTCACCGATGTGCTTTTTTCCAATGAAATTCCTGATTTCTGGATCCACAGCCTTTTTGACTTGAAAAGAACTACAAATCCGATCCATCGAAGCGTCGTTCCTTCCATGTACCGTGCCATTCTTAAGGAAACTGTCTGCGCTTCCATAACAAAAAACGGCGAGATCATTGCCACAGGTCTTGGAATCCTGGATCGCGACTACATCGGTATCTATGCCATTCATGTGCGTGAAGATTATCGCCGCAGAGGATATGCCCGTCAGATCTGTACCGGTCTTCTCAATGAGGGCAAAAAAAGAGGCGCCAGCCACGCTTATCTTCAGGTGGTAAAAAACAATACTTCCGCAGAAAAGCTTTACAGCTCTCTTGGATTTCAGTATTCCTATACCTACTGGTTCCGTGTTCAGCCTGTAGGAACACGTTTTCAGTAAATGCATGGATTTTCCGTAAATCCCTGTAGAAATCAAAAAATCTTTTTGCTATAATACCCTTAATATGTATAAAATCTTTCCTGCCTTCATATACTGATCCTTATCAATCAATAAGGAGACTGATCCGATGAACGATCCGCAGGAAAAAAACGCCCAAAATCCCTATCATATTTATTACGATAATTATCTGGATACCAATGCCTGTACTGAATGCACGGGTCTGATCAACCATGGAATCGACAGCCGTGAGCAATGGGATTCTTTCCGCCAGATCTTTGACTTTATACCGGCGTCGGAAACCCATGATCTTACAGATAAACAGGACTGACCGTTATCCCGGGTCGGAGGACACAAATGAAAAAACTGTCTGCTGCATGTATGATTCTCGGCCTTTCCCTTTTTGCGGGAGGCTGCAGCAATGATCAGATCGATGATCATATTATTTCTCTTCAGGATAAAATTTCAGACGTTACTGCTTCAGATTCCACAGAACAGGAAGATCAGGAGCCTTCCACGGAAGAACGTGTTTATATGGATGAGCTTACCGGCACACTGCTGGATTTTGACGGTACACACCTGACGATTTCCAGCAATGGAGAAACCTATGTATTTGATGTTTCCCAGACAAGGCTTGAATGCAAATACGGCGTTGTATCCAGTGATCAGGTCAGTGTGATCTACCAGGGACAGCTTTCCGGAACAGATATCAGCGCCATTTCCCCCATCAAAATAACCGACAAATATCATAATGAAACTCCTCTGGAGGACCGCACTTTAAAGGGCAAAGTGAAATCACTCACCTCCAATGCCCTTGTGATAGTTACAGAAAAGGGAAATACCGTAACCTTCCCTGTCACCGGTGTCAGACAATACTACAAAAAAGGCATCAAGGCCGGCAAGTGGGTCTATGTCCATTTTCGCGGTAAATTCATCAACGAAACACTCGTGGGTGACAAGCAGTATGACGGCAGTTTCACAAAAGTGATCAGTGTCTCCGATACGGATCCACTGAAAGTACCTGCAGCATCTCCTACGCCTTCCCCTGAACCGAAAAAAAAAGAGCAGCATCTCCGTGCAAAGATCGTAAGTGTCAGCACCAGCACAATGACTGTCATCCCGCAGGCCACAGGATCGGAACTGACAGTTTCACTTTCCTCCGCCCCTGTATATTTCAAAGGAGGAATGGCTCCGGGATCTTATGTAAACATTATCTATACCGGTAAATTTAATGGTGAATCCACCAGCGGCATGAAGATCCGTGGAATCACCGGGGAGGATCCGGACATACTTTCAGTACGCAACATTACTTCTACTGTAACCGGCACGATCCTGGGCACAACCGCCAATACCGTGCTGCTCCAGACATACGACGGCGTAAAGATCCTCTGCAGCCGTGAAAACGTTCCGGACCTTTCCTCAAGCGGAATGGAAGAAGGTGCCGATCTCCAGGTTACTTTCAACCCTGCGAAATCACGCACCTCCAATATTTATACCTGTATTAAATTCGAAGACCCGTGACGGAAGATGGTACGGATCCTTTTTTCTCCATCTTCCATCCAGCTTCGTACTGCCTGCGTATCACCCAGTATATCAAAAAAAGCTCTGCTTTCATCCTGTACACCCTGGCCGTGAAGAACCTGATATGCACCGGCATCGCTTCCTACTGCCACATGAACCTTCTTTTCAAAAGCTTTCTTCAGATTCTGCTCGCCTGTCTTTATAATAGATGCAAGGATCGTATCTTCAAATCTGCCGCAGCCTTTAAGATTCCGCACAGTTACAAGTGTCGGAACCCACACGCTTTCGCTGTCTGCCAGCATGGAAATCGTCTCATCATCCATATAGTTCCCATGCTCAATACTGTCAACACCAGCCTCCACTGCTGCCTGTACGCCATAGCATCCATTTGTATGGCTCATCACGGCAAATCCCTCTTCATGAGCAATATGTACCATTTCTTTCACATCCGTTGCTGAAAGCGGCGTTCCCGTAATTTTCCCGTGATCTGCAAAATCCAGAAGCCCTGTAGTCATGATCTTGATAAAATCCGCACCTTCAGCGGCAGCTTCCAGAACTCTTCTGTGATATTCCTTCATGTCTGAAAAGCTTTTTCCAACGATTTTCCCGTAATGACCCTCTTTATAAATGGCAAAAACCGGTGTGCGATAGTCAATTTCATATTCCGGGGCCAGTCTGGCAGCCCGTTTTGACACACCGTAATGATCTCCTCCGTCTCTCACAAAACGGATTCCTCTTTTCCGGTATTCCTCAAGATGAGCACGGATCAGTGCATCCTGGGGCCCGTTTTTCTGTGTCTCAACGGCTTTCCGGTAATCATAGCCATTGAGAAATATATGTGCATGACATTCCCCAAACATTTTCATCACTGCTCAAAAAAGTTTCGGATCTCTTTCTCAGATGCCTGCACCGACCCCTGTACAAAGAACGGCTTTCCGCCTCCGCGTCCGTTTAATTTCGCATTCATCTCTTTTGTAAACTGACGGAGATCGCCGTCTTTTTCGCCCATTGCATACTTGTAGCTTCCGTCTGCATTTCCGGAAAATACCGCACAGCAGCCCTGGCAGGTCTGCGTCACCGCATCTGCAAGCTTCCGCACACTGTCTGCATCCATTCCATCCATAAATATGAGAACGCTTCCGCTTCCTGCATAACGCTCTGCCTCTTTCCGGCACATGTCGTCTACCAGCTGCCCAACCTGTCCTTTCAGTCGGAAATTCTCTTCCTGAAGGCGTTCCACTGCCTGCGCAGTCTTATCCATTTTTGCGGAAAGCTTTACAGAAATCTGGTGGTTCTGGTCATTGACCATGTTCAGATAATCCAGCACACGTTTTCCGCAGATCATCTCAATACGGACACCTTCACGAAATTTTTCCACGGAAAGAAGTTTCACCATTCCGATCTCTCCGGTATGTGTCACATGAGTTCCGCAGCATGCACAGATATCCACCCCTGGAAATTCTACGATCCGCACCTGACCGGTAAGCTCTTTTTTGCTTCGGTAGTCGATTTTTTCCAGTTCCTCCGCTGTAGGATATATGATCTTTATCTGCGTATCTTCCCATATCTTTTGGTTTGTTTTCCGTTCGATCTCAGCAAGCTGCGCCTCATCCAACGGGCCATTCAGATCTATGGTAATGGTATCGCTTCCCATATGAAAGCCTACATTATCGTATCCGTAAGCCTCGTGGATCAGTCCGCTCACCATATGCTCACCGGAATGCTGCTGCATCAGATCAAATCTTCTTGCCCAATCGATGCGTCCCTGTACTTCTGTTCCGGCTTCCATCGGCTGATCTGTATAATGAAGGAGTTCTCCCTCTTTTTCATGCACTTCCTTTACTTTCACATCGTTGAGATATCCGGTATCGCTTGGCTGTCCACCGCCCTCCGGGTAAAAAGCGCTCTCATCCAGAATGATATGAAAACCTTTTTTTGCTTCTCTGCACTCCAGGACTTTGGCTGTAAATTCTTTTTTATATACATCTTCATAATATAAACGTTTCGTCTCTGTCATTTGTCTCATCCTTTCTGCATCTCTGCTTTGACGACTTATAGTATAGACCAAATTTTCTCTCCCCGCTATATAAAAACGGCATTTATCCAATGATTTACATATTTTTCTATAAAAGCTGAAGGCTTTCCTTCAGGTTCCGCGTTATAATAAATGAAGCGGGAAGAGAAGGGAGCTGATTGCATTACACGGGAAGAATATCTGGAATATCTGATACATACATACCAAAACTTAATATTTTCCATTTGTCTGAAATCGGTGGGCAATCCCTTTGACGCCGAGGATCTGACACAGGATGTTTTTCTTTCCGCCTACAAAAATCTCTCCCGTTTTGATGGCACCTACGAAAAAGCCTGGCTCAGCAAGATCGCAGTCAGAAAATGTCTGGATCATCTGAAAGCAGCCGGCAGACGTACCATTCCCACAGAGGACACCTATTTTGAACAGCTCCATGATAAAGAGTTTTCCCCGGAGGAGGCATTTCTGGACAAAGATTTCAAGGATCGGATCCGGCATTTATGTTCAGCGCTGAAAAGCCCCTACAGGGAGGTTGCCCTTGAGCATTTCTGCGAAGAAAAAACCGCCGCAGAAATTGCAAAAGCGCAGAATAAAAATATCAAAACAGTCCAGACGCAGATCTACCGGTCCAGATCTATGCTGAAAGCACTGCTGGAAAGGAGTGATTAGATGCACATACCACAGGATGAATTACAGAAATTCCAGAACGGAACCATGAATACGGATGAAATGATCCATTTTCTGGAGCATATGGAGCAATGTGACTTCTGTCTGGATGAACTTCTTCAGAATGAGGATGCCGCTTCTGAGTATGCTCCATCCTATCTGCAGGATGAAATTCTGAAAAAAGCAGCTTCTCCGGAAGTTCAGGCTTCCAGAAAAATACATGAAACTGCTTATTGGATGAAGCTTCTCTGTGCAGGCTTACGGACTGCCGTAGGCATGGGTGTTGCGCTGATCATGCTTTTTTCTGTATCTCAGACAGATTTTACGGCTCTTCATCCTTCACCGGAAACAAAAGTTAAGATTTCTTCATCCCTTGACATTGGTTCCGGCCTAAACCAGCTTTCCATGCAGGTAGGTTCCCAGCTCAGTGAACATTCTCAGAAGATCAGTAATAATCTGAACGATCTTACGAATAAAATTATAAACGGAGGCAAGTAAATTTATGAAAAAACAAAAACATGGTTTCTGGGTATTTATCTTTTCCCTGATCCCCGGTGCCGGGGAAATGTACATGGGATTTAAAAAACAGGGACTTAGCATTATGCTGCTGTTCTGGGGATCGATCGCACTGGCATCCATAACCGGTCTTGGATGGCTGGCCATGTTTCTCCCGGTGATATGGTTCTATAGTTTTTTTAATGTCCATAATCTGAAATCCCTGTCAGAAGAAGAATTCTACTCTGTAGAGGATAATTACATTCTTCACATGGATCAGTTTTCCGGTGATATGGGAAAATTCTTACAAAAGCATCAGAGTGCAGCTGCATGGGTTCTGATCCTGTTTGGTATCTGCATCCTGTGGAGTCGTTTCACAAGTCTTCTGTACTTCATTGTACCGAATAATATGGCCGACTATGTATACAATATCTGCAACAGCCTTCCGCAGATCGTCATTGCTGCAGGTATCATTGCTACAGGTATTTATCTTCTTACTCAGCAGAAAAAGAAACTGAAACAGGAAACCGAAACAAAAGATGAACATTACTGGGAACCCTATCGTCCATATCAGCAGCTGACAGAAAAGCCTGTTCATACTTCTGATAACTCAAACAAAGATCCAGCTTCTGAAGCTTCTTCCATTACTGATCCGGAAAATACCGAATCTGATCCTGCTTCATCCACAAAATAACAGAGAAAAAAAGATCCACTGCCAGTTTCCTGACAATGGATCTTTTTATATGATTTAAATTTACTGCTTATGTGTTACTTTAAGACGTGTCATCGCTCTCGCAAGTGCCATCTGGTTCATATGATACTCCTGGATGCTCTGTTTCTGACGAAGCTGCTCTTCTGCACGTTCCTTTGCTTCCTGAGCACGGCGGATATCAATCTCGTCCGGACTCTCTACGCTGAGGCAGAACAGCTTGGCACGGTTATTGATCATCTCAACAAATCCGCTGCTCACAGCAAACACATACTCATTACCGTCAGCATCCTCAAAACGCATCTCACCGGGAATGATGGCAGCTACAACATTCGCATGATGGGCAAGAAATCCCTGCTCACCATCCACTGCCGGGATAATAAGCTTCTGAGCACGTCCTGCATAAGCCAGTTTATTGCTGGCATATATTTCCAGGCCAAATGTCTCACTCATAGCTGCTCCTTACTGCCGGTTCTCCTCGGCTTTTGCTTTTGCAATTACATCATCAATGGTTCCAACATTAAAGAATGCGTTCTCCGGATAATCATCCATCTCGCCGTCAATGATCGCCTTAAATCCGCGGATCGTCTCTTTCAGAGGTACATATTTACCTTTGATACCGGTGAAGTTCTCAGCTACATGGAACGGCTGGGAAAGGAACTTCTGGATCTTTCTTGCACGGAATACTGTCTGCTTATCTTCCTCTGAGAGCTCCTCCATACCAAGAATAGCAATGATGTCCTGAAGTTCTTTATATTTCTGAAGGATCTCCTGTACTCTACGTGCAACCTCGTAATGTTCCTCACCAACAATATCTGCCTCCAGGATACGGGAAGTAGACTCAAGCGGATCTACGGCCGGATAAATACCCTGCTCAACGATCTTACGGGAAAGAACGGTTGTTGCATCCAGATGGGCAAATGTTGTTGCCGGAGCCGGGTCAGTTAAGTCATCGGCCGGTACATATACTGCCTGTACAGATGTAACAGAACCTTCCTTGGTAGATGCGATCCTCTCCTGAAGCTCACCCATCTCAGTTGCCAGTGTAGGCTGATATCCTACTGCGGACGGCATACGTCCAAGCAGAGCGGAAACCTCAGATCCTGCCTGTACAAAACGGAAGATATTATCAATGAAAAGAAGTACATCTCTGTGCTCCTGATCACGGAAATACTCTGCCATGGTAAGTCCTGTCTCAGCAACACGCATACGTGCTCCAGGCGGCTCGTTCATCTGTCCGAACACTAAGGCTGTCTTTTCAAGAACACCGGATTCCTTCATCTCTGTCCAAAGGTCATTACCCTCACGGGAACGCTCACCGACACCGGTGAAAATAGAATATCCACCATGCTCGGTAGCGATATTCTGGATCAGCTCCTGGATAAGGACTGTCTTACCAACACCGGCACCACCGAACAGACCGATCTTACCACCTTTTGCATATGGAGCAAGAAGATCGATAACCTTGATACCTGTTTCCAGGATCTCAACTGCCGGTTTCTGCTCCTCAAATGAAGGCGGATCACGATGGATGACCCAATGCTCCTCACCGTCCAGGGAATCACCGCCATCTACGGTATCTCCAAGAACGTTGAACAGACGACCAAGTGTTTTATCTCCAACCGGAACCTTGATACCGCTTCCGGTAGCTGTTACTTCTCTGTCTCGCTGCAGGCCCTCGCTGGCTCCCAGCATGATGCAGCGTACGATATTATTTCCAAGGTGCTGGGACACCTCCATAACGCATCTCTTACCGTTGTTCTCGACTTCAAGGGCATCCTTGATATCCGGAAGCTGTCCGTCTTCAAAAACAACGTCTACAACAGGTCCCATAACCTGTACGATCTTACCTTTATTCATAGTCATCACTTCCTTTTTTGTGCTTTAGCACCGCTGATAACCTCTGTGATCTCCTGGGTGATCGCAGCCTGACGTGCACGATTATACTGAATGGAAAGATCCTTCAGCATCGCCTTTGCACTATCTGTAGAGGACTGCATTGCTGTCATTCTCGCACTGTTCTCACTGGCATATGCCTCTACAAGACATCCATAGATCACACCTGTAAGATAGTTGGGGATCATAGTATCCAGAAGTACATCTGCAGACGGAGATAACACGATCTCCTCCTGATAAATATCTGCCGGGATCTGACCCACCTTAAAATCAGCCTTTTTCAGCGGTAAAAGCTGCATATTCACATTTTCCATTGCCATCGCATTCAGCATCTGTGTATAGACAATGTGAATTTCATCCAGCTCTCTTTCAAGAAATGCCCGTACGATCTCTTCCGTGATAAGGCGTGCTCTGTGCATAGTCGGCTTCTGCACGGTATAATGAAAACCGCCGTCCATATCCACATCTCTCTTGCCGAAATACTGACGCCCTACCATACCAAGGACATACAGCTTGTGATGTCCCGGTACCTCTTCCATGAAATCTTCTGTCATTTTCTGTACATTATGATTGTATGCACCAGCCATACCTTTATCACCTGTAATGACAATGGTACCTACCTTTCTTTCATCCTTCGGAACAAGATGACGCTCACTGAAGAAAGGATGCTGGATGTCCGGCATATGACGGAGAATCCTGGCAATGGCAGCCTGCATATTATAGAAATATGGTTCCGTGTCCTGCAGGATCTTCTTGGCCTTCTGCATCTTGGAAGAAGAAATCATGTACATCGCATTGGTGATCTTCATGGTGTCCTGAATGCTTTTCATACGAGTCTGTATTTCTTTTGCATTTGCCATATCAACACCTACCTGCTCTTATCTCTGAATTCTTCTGCCGCCTTTACGATTTTCTCTACAAGCTCATCAGAGAGCTGCTTTGTAGTCTCGATCTCTTTGCCGATCTCAGGATATACATTATCAAAGTACTCCAGAAGATCCTGCTGATATTTCTTGATCTCTTTCTTTTCTACATCTACCATCAGCTTGTGAGTCGCAACGCAGAGAGTAATTACCTGCTGATGAAGACTTAACGGGCTGCAGAGCGGCTGTTTCAGAAGCTCCATCAGACAGCTTCCGTATTTCAGCTGTGCAGTTGTAGCCTCATCCAGATCTGAACTGAACTGGGTGAACACTTCCATCTCTCTGTACTGTGCCAGGTCGATACGTACACTACCGGAAGCTTTCTTCATAGCCTTGGTCTGTGCAGCACCACCAACACGGGATACGGAAAGACCAACATTGACTGCCGGACGCATACCTGAGAAGAACAGATCACTTTCCAGGAAGATCTGACCATCTGTAATGGAAATTACGTTTGTAGGAATGTATGCAGATACATCACCGGCCTGTGTCTCGATGATCGGAAGTGCCGTAATGGATCCGCCGCCTGCCTCTTCACTCAGACGGCTGGAACGCTCCAGAAGTCTGGAATGAAGATAGAATACGTCACCAGGATATGCCTCACGTCCCGGAGAACGCTCAAGCAGAAGTGACAATGCACGATATGCCACTGCATGCTTGGAAAGATCATCATATACAATCAGTACGTCTTTACCCTGATACATGAAATACTCTGCAAGAGCAGTACCAGCATAAGGAGCAATATACTGAAGCGGTGCACAGTCGCTGGCTGTTGCGGAGAATACGGTTGTATACTCCATTGCACCGTATTTTTCAAGATTGGAAACTACCTTTGCAACGGTAGAAGCTTTCTGTCCGATAGCAACATAGATACAGATCACATCCTTACCTTTCTGGTTGATGATCGTATCGGTTGCGATGGATGTTTTACCTGTCTGTCTGTCGCCGATGATCAGCTCTCGCTGTCCACGGCCGATCGGGAACATGGAATCAATGGAAAGGATTCCTGTTTCCAGAGGTACAGTTACAGACTTACGGTCGATGATTCCAGGAGCCGGGTTCTCGATCGGGCGGTATTCCTCTGCCTGGATCTCTCCCTTTCCATCAATAGGCTCACCAAGTGCGTTCACGATTCTTCCGATAAATTTATCCCCTACCGGAATACCTGCCTGCTTGCCAGTTCTGGCAACCTTGGTGCCTTCCTTGATTCCTGTATCCTTTCCGAAAAGAATACATCCCATGCTGTTGGCACGGACATCCTGTACCATACCTTTCAGACCATTCTCGAAGGTCACGACCTCACCGTACATGGCATGATCGATGCCATAAACAGTTGCGATACCATCTCCCACGGAGATGACAGTGCCTACTTCCTGGTCCTTGCTGATTTCGTCATAGTTCTTTATTTCTTCCTTGAGAATCGAAATGATTTCATCTGGATTTATTGCACCCAATTCAATTTCACCTCCGGGTTAATTTCTGTTTCAGTTTCTTATAACGTCCGATGAGGCTCCAGTCGTACTCACGATCTCCTGCCCTGAGAACAAATCCACCTACAAGGCTTTTATCCTCTGTAAGGGTAAGTTCCACTTCTCTGGCAGAAAACTGGCTACGGAGAAACTCCTTCATCTTATTTTCCTGCTCTTCGGCAGGACGTGTTACATAAAGAAGCTCTGCCTTGAGAATTCCTTTCTGTTCCCGGCTGTAAGCATCATAAGCTTCAAGGATCTCTCCGATTCTGTCAATCTTCTGATACTTACACGTTACTTTAAGAAAACTCTTCATTTCCTGCGGAAAAACCCGCTCTATTACCTGTTCTTTTTCTTTGAGGGAAACAAGTGGATTTTCAAGCATCTTACCTATCTCAGGTGTATTCTTAAAAATCCTTCCTGTTTCGCAGATTGCCTCCCCCGGGACAGAAAGACCGTATAATGCTTTTGCATAATTAATGGACGTCTCTGTCATGAGGATCACCTGCTCCTTCTAAAAACTGGTCATATAGGGACATATCCTGTGCTTCGTCGTTCTTTTTTCCCATGATTCTGGATGCTGCATCCATTGCCAGCTCAGCCACTTTGCCTTCCATCGCTTTCATAGCAGTTTCCTGCTCAGTGCTGATATCTCTTCTTGCTTTCTCAAGAATCTGACCAGCCTGATCATTAGCTCTCTTCACGATGCTGTCTGCCTGTACTTTTGCCTCGTCCTTAGCCTGCTCTACAATACTGAAGGATTCCTCCTTCGCAGATTTCAGTGCATCCTCATACTGTCCTTTCAGCTGGTTTGCTTCAGTGGTTGTCTTCTCTGCTGAAGCAAACTGCTCATCGATCATAGCTTTTCTCTTCTCCATAACACCAATGATCGGGCCGAAAAGGAACTTCTTCATTAAAAGATAAAGAACGATCAGGTTTATAATAGTAAAGACAAGGTTGATATCAATTTTAATCACCTGGTCCACCTGCCTCTCTTAATCCTGAATTAGTATCTCGTCTTTACCTATTAGCCAAGCATGATGATGATCAGAAGACCGATTACGAAACCGTAAATAGCTGTTGCCTCTGCAAGAGCACATCCAAGAAGAAGTGCTTTACTGATCTTGCTCTCTGCCTCTGGCTGTCTTGCGATAGCTTCTACTGCTTTAGATGTTGCAAGACCGATACCAATACCTGCTCCAATACCTGTAAGAACTGCGATAGCTGCACCAATTGCGATTAACATAGTTTTTTCCTCCTGTAAAATACAATTTTTTCATTTTTAGATCAAGCGGATCTTCCGCTTCACTACTCAATTGCTTCCTTAATGAACAAGGATGTTAAGAATACAAATACATACGCCTGTATGAATCCGTCGAAGAAATCAAAATACAGGCTGAATGGTATGGGAAGAATGGCCGGACAAACAAACTCCAGCAGCTTCATAACTACGAAGCTTCCCAGAACATTACCGAACAACCGCATGCAGAGAGATGTAGGTCTGATCGCAACTTCCAGAACGTTGATCGGAAGCATGATCGGAACCGGCTCCGCAAAGCTTTTCAGGAAACCCTTCAGTCCCCTTTTATGAAAGCCTGCATACTCGATCAGAATAATGCTCATCAGCGCCAGCGCAATGGTAACATTCATATCCTTCGTTGGTGGTGTAAAACCAAATACGCCTGCGATATTGGCTATTCCGATGTAAATTACGGTTGACATCAAATAAGGCACATACTGTTTGCCTTCTTCTCCAAGGATACCCATGAAGAAATCCTGAAGAAAACTTACCCCGGTCTCCAGAAGCAGCTGCTTCTTACCCGGATTTTCCACACTGAGATTCCGAACTAAGATCAGAGACAGAATCACAAGAACCGCCATGATGACCCATGTGACTACCACGCATTCTGCAATTGGTATTCCACCAAACGCCGGAATGGTAAAGGCTGTCTTACTGTTTAGTTCTTCTGCCAGTGTACTTGATAAATCTCCCGTTTTTCTCCCTCCTTTTCTCTTGGCGCTGATCGTATCTTTTTATAATTGGTATGACCACGCCTTGTAGTTGACTTTATTTTACTCCGCATTTCCAGAATGTCAATATTATTTTTGCCTGTTTTGTACAAAAAAGAATCTGTTTTTTATACAAAATATACAATTCATTTCAATTAACCTTGATCCGACTTCCTGCGTACAGATACTTCTCCATAAGAAAGCAGGGTTTCTGAACCATCCTGTTCTCTCACAAGAAGCCTTCCATCTGGTGCTATGGATTCTGCATAAGCTTCCCTTGTACACTGTCCGTCTGTGATCACGATCATGTTTCCAGGAATGATATTATTTTCTGTATATTCTCTGGAAAGTCCCGGAGTCTCCACTTCCATGAGAAGCTGATTGACGATCTCCGCCACAAGAATACTGCAGTTTATATGCTCTGCGTCCTTCCTGTTTTCAAATAATGCTCCAGCCGTTTCCTGTATATCTTCAGGAAACCCATCTTCCGGCATATACAGATTCAAACCAATTCCTACAACTGCAAACTCAATGTTCCCGCTTTCAAAGTCTGTAACAGCCTCTGTCAGTATCCCACACACTTTCTTATTATGAAGATACAGATCATTGACCCATTTGATCCCAAGGTCGATCCCGCAGATTTTCTTCACTGCACGGCACACTGCAGTTGCCGCAGATGTAGTGATCAGGAGTCCTTCCTTCAGAGTTCGGTCAGGTCTTAGAACGATACTCATATAAAGTCCTGCATTTTCAGGAGAATAAAAACTTCGGCCTCTTCGGCCTCTTCCGCTTTTCTGTCTGCGCGCCAGTATCAGTGCACCATGACCTGCTTCTCCTGAAAATGCAGCCTCCTTGGCTGCCCGGTTTGTAGAATCCAGTTCTCTGTATATTTTTACAGGGACATCCGGATGATCGAGGTAAAGCCGTATTCCTTCTTCCGATAAACGGCTGCCTCCTCGAAGCACATAGCCTTTGTTTGGTCCAGCTTCTATGGTATATCCCTCTTCACGAAGGGATTTCACAGCTTTCCAGATGGCTGCCCGTGTGCAGTTTAGTTCTGCTGCTGCCGCCTCTCCGGATATCAGTTCATTCTCGTGCTGCTCCAGAAGCTTCAGCATTCTTGCTTTTACAGTCATATCTTCACCGTCCGTAATCTGCCTGAAATGGCAAAATTTATTCCCTCCTAAGATTCGAAAGCATTATAGCACTTAAGCATCGCGATGTCTATTATCTTTTTTACATATGCTATCTATATTATTTTTATATTTCAGATGCAGCTATTATATGATTTTTCTCATTTT
>NZ_JAMOYY010000050.1:0-19962 GCF_023669475.1 Blautia sp. MB18-30
CCGGAGGCCTTATTATATATGAATATTACAGTGTATCGTTACGTTTGATGTAGCCAGGCTCATCCGCAGGACGGATGATCTCCTTGGCATGCGTGATCTTGGCATGCTTGTCTACCACCAGATTTTCGATATGGACATTCTCACCGATGGTGCAGTCTGCAAGAACTACACAGTTCTTGATAACAGCGCCCTTTTTGATGGTACAGCCACGTCCGACAATGGAATTTTCTACAGTTCCCTCGATCATGGAGCCGTTGGAGATAACGGAGTTGGAAACATTGGCTGTGTCAAAATAATGGGTCGGACAGGAGTTGTTGGTGCGTGTATAGATCGGCCAGTTATCATGGAAAAGATCGGTTGCAGTTTTGTAGTCGATCAGATCCATATTTGCATCGTGATAGCTCTTGAAATCAGTGATCGATGCAAAATATCCGCGATGAGATATACCACGCACATCCAGCTCACCGTCTCTGCAGCCGGCATTGATCACGTCTGCAAGGGTATAAAGAGAGGAGATCTCTTTTGCCTTATGGATGAGGCTGATGAAAAGCTCCTTGCTCATTACGTAGGTATCCATGAAAATGTTGCGGTTCTTTGCATTGCCGTGGTTGTGCTCAATGGAGAGAACACCCTTCTGACGGTTCAGGTTCAGGATGTGGCAGTTCAGATAGTTCTCCTTGGCATTATCAACGGAATGATAAAGCATGGTCACATCTGCACCGGATTCGATATGGGCATCGATCAGCTTGGAATAGTCGGTGGTGTAGATCATGTAATTCGGAGCGATAACAACATACGGATAATGAACTGCTTCGATGCACTCCAGATTGGAGTAGTAGTTGTCGATATCGGTGTTATAGATATCGTTGACTCCGGAATGCTCTGAAAAGAGGAGTTGGAGATTACCGCTCTTGGAGTTGATGTTGTAGTGACGTCCGGTTCCGAGATGTTCTACAAGAGAACGGGGTTTGTTCTTTACATAGACCTGAATGTACTCAATTCCGCTGTTGGTCATATTTGAGATCGGGAAGTCGATGACACGATATCTTCCGAGAAATGAAAAGGCGCCGATCGCACGGTAGTCCTGAAGCCCCTCCACATGGATATTTCTTTCTGAGGAATTCACGATTCCAAATGCTTTAAACATATTACTCAGCCCCCTTTACACGTTTTGATACAAGTTCGATGTGCTCACTGTCCTTGGAACCGACACGAGCATTGGCACCGATCACGACTCCGTCTGCAACGAGAGCACGCTGGACAACGGCACCTGCTTCAACAACAACACCCGGCATCAGGACACTGTCGATGATCTTGGCACCAGGACCGACCTTGACGCCTGTGAAAAGTACGGAGTTGGTGATCTCACCTTCTACAACACAGCCCTGAGTAATGAAAGCAGTGTTGATCACAGCTGTATCACAGATATACTGTGGAAGAGAGGTAGCATCCTCAGTGTAGATTTTCCAGGTAGGATCGTTAAGATCCAGTTCACTGTTAGGACTGAGAAGATCCATGTTTGCTTCCCAGAGGGAATCGATGGTTCCTACATCCTTCCAGTAGCCTTTGAACTTGTAGGCGTAGAGTGCTTTGTCCTGTGCAAGGAGTGTAGGGATGATGTCTTTACCGAAATCGTGATTGGAATCCGGATTTTTGATATCTGCCAGCAGGAGCTTGCGCAGAAGCTTCCAGTTGAATATGTAGATACCCATGGAGGCAAGATTGCTCTTCGGGTGTTCCGGTTTCTCTTCAAATTCCACGATGCGATCATCTTCACCGGTGTTCATGATACCGAAACGGCTGGCTTCCTTCATGGGAACCTCGATAACTGCAATAGTCGCATCTGCCTTATGCTGGATATGGTCATCAAGCATCTTTGCATAATTCATCTTATAGATGTGGTCACCGGAAAGGATCAGAAGGTATTCCGGGTTCTGTGAGTCGATGAAATCAATATTCTGAGAGATCGCATCAGCTGTTCCACGGTATACATCCAGACCGGCATCAGCCTTCTCACGTGGAGGAAGTACATAAACTCCGCTGTCCTTGGCATCAAGGCCCCAGCGGCCACCGGCTGCTACATAGCTGTTCAGTAAAACTGATTCATACTGTGTCAGTACACCTACGACATCAATGCCGCTGTTGGCACAGTTACTGAGCGGAAAATCCACGATACGGTATTTACCGCCATAACCAACGGCTGGCTTGGCAACTTTATTCGTCAACTCGTGAAGACGACTTCCTCTTCCACCGGCCAGGATCATTGCTAACATACTGTTTTGTTTCATGGCGAATCCTCACTTTCATTTCTTGTTTACTGCCAGGTGTCTTTAACCATAAAAACAATAAACTTTGTTAATATTATACACCTTTTAAAAAAGAAAATCCAGTTTTTTGTGCAAAAAAACGTTATTTTTATATTGGGAAATTAGACGGATTTGGGAAAATTGATGGATGATCTGTCGAAAAAAAGAAACGCTTAAGAAGGTTCCGGGATTCTGAAAAAACAGTAACACTGAAAATAGCCGGATTTCGGATACATCGGCGAAGATTCTTGCGGAAAATGTGAAAGCAGTGTATTCTGTAAAAAAAGTCCGGAATACAGCGGAGAAAGGATATCGATATCAGACAGGGAGAAGACAGGATGAAAGAAGAAAGAATTTCCAACTATGTAAAACTATGTGAAGAGTGGGCACAACGCTTTTTGAAGATGGATCAGGCAGATCTGCATAAACGGGTGCCGGAACTGAAGGAAGAAAACGGGTTTCTCACGATCATTCATTTCGGAAGAAGATATGGGGTGAGTCTGGAAGACGGCAGTATCCAGAGCCTGGATGGACAGAGAGAACCGGATACTACGGAGATGCTGAATATTTATACGCTTCTGGGGTATGCGAAAGAGGGGGCTTTTATTATGGATAAGTGGGTCCCTTTTGCAGATCTCAGGAATGCAAGACCATTTGCGCCGGCGTATCAGATCGGAGAGACGGATGTGTTCAGTGCTACATTTTCCGGCCATGAAAAGGAATTGAGGGAGGCGTTTCAGAAGCTTGACGGCAGGGAACTGCCCCAGGGTGATGTGGGATATGAGATCAGGGCCTTTGACTGTATGCCTATGAGATTCTTTTTCTGGGAACGGGACGAGGAGTTTGAAGCACAGGGAAATATCCTGTTTGATTACAGTGCCACAGATTTCAATCATGTGGAGAGTGCGGTATCCATAGCAGATTCCGGGATCAAAAGGCTTGCGGAGCTTGCCGGGGTTCCGCTCAGGGGGAAATCTTTTCAGATGCGCTGATAACCGAAATATAATAAAACCAATATGAAAAATAAATAATACGAAAGATAATTGCAGTTATCAGAAAAATCGTATATAATGAAGGAATATTTAAGGATTTTGAGACAGTAACTGTCACGAAGGATCTATGAGAAATTTACGAATCAGGAGGTGATGCTCGTGGGGAAAAATGCATCGGGAATGTATGTCATAGATGAGGATTATAAGATTATCAGCTATAACCTGGCAGCACGTGAGATCTATCCGCAGCTGAAGAGGGGCGAGAAATGCTATCACTGTCTGAGAAACAGAGAAACTCCCTGTGAGATCTGTCCGGTCGTTAACGGGATCAAAGGTCCGAAGAATTATCTGGAACCGGGACGGAATATCCTGCGTTCGGTTGATGCTGTGGAGATTCCGCTGGAATCCGGCGGGACAGGACATGCCCTTGTTTTTTCGGATACAGAGACGAATGATGAGATCAGCAGCGGAATGATGGAGAATCCGATTCTTATGGGGATCATTAATGTTCTCGGAAAAAATTTTATCAATATCTACTCTGTTGACAGAGAGACTCATAAGGTCCAGGTATGCCGCTTCCAGGGGCAGAGTGGAGCTTATGGGGAGGAGGGACTTCGCAGGGATGAATCCTATGAGAAGATCATGGATATTTATATTGAGAGCAGTGTTGCGGCAGAGGACAGGATCCGGATGCATCAGATGATGGATTTTGAGAAGATATGCCAACGTCTTACAAGGATTCCCCAGTTGATGGTACATTATCGTGTACGCCGAAGCAACGGGAGGATTGAATATTTCTATGTGAAATGTGCCAGGGTAGGAACGGCTGAGGATTTTCAGACCGTGGTGTTTGCTTTTGCCAATGAGGATATGGATGTACGGTACAGTGAGATGGAGGCCATACTGGAACCAGGAGGAACAGCATCCGGAAGAAAACTTCTTATTGTAGTGAATGACGAGACGGATCGGAAAGCGCTTACAGAACATCTGGAGGGCAGTTTTGAGGTTATCTCTGCGATGAATGAAGCAGAGGGGATGAAGCGTCTGTCTGAGAATTACAAAACCCTTTCTGCAATTCTTCTTGATATGAGTGTGCCGGTATGTGATGAATTTCAGTTTCTGGAGCTGATCCGTGATGATGTGATGCTGACCTCTGTGCCTGTGATCATCATAACCGGAAGTAACCGGTTGGAGGATGAGGTGCGATGTCTGGAACTGGGAGCAGTGGATTTTGTACGGAAACCGTATAATGTCCGTATATTAAAAAGTAAGATCAACAATGTGATCAAGCTGAGAGAGTCCGTGATGGTACTCTCAGCTCTGGAATATGATGATCTTACAGGGCTTTATATCAGACAGGCCTTTTTCCATCATGCAAAGACGCTGATGCGCTTTAATACGAATCAGGATTTTCATGTGGTGGTGGCAGATATAAAGAACTTTAAATGGATCAACGGAACCTATGGAGAGAAGACCGGTGATCAGGTTCTTACCTATCTGGGAGATACGTATAGAAATCAGGTTCGCTACGGGACGGTGGGCAGATATGGAGGAGACCAGTTTGTAGCCATCATATATGGAAAGAAAGAGATCCGTATGACAGATATGGAGAAATTTATCCACAGGGTCGAGAGTGGAGCACCGATTCCTAATCTGGTGGTCAACTATGGGGTCTATGAGAATGTGGATAAGACACTGCCTTTTACCCTGATCTGTGACAGGGCTTTTCTGGCCATGAAGAGTATCCGGGATGACTATGAGCACCAGATCGCTTTTTATGATGATGAGATGAGAAAGAGGCATATCCGTAACGGACAGATGGAGAATGCTTTCGTGGAGGCTATACGCAATGAAGAATTCGTAGTCTACCTGCAGCCGAAATACAGTGTGGAGACAGAAGAGATCGTTGGGGCGGAGGCACTGGTGCGCTGGAAGAGAGCGGAAGGAACTATGGTTTCGCCGGGAGAATTTATCCCTCTTTTTGAGAAGGATGGTCTGATCGTACGCCTTGATGAATATGTTTTCCGAAAGGTATGCAGCATCCAGGGGGAACGTATAAGATCAGGGAAAAAGATACTTCCGATTTCGGTGAATCTGTCACGTGCCAGTATCCATTACGATAATATGATCTGTCGTTATGTGAAGATCGTGGAAGAAAATGGCATTCCGTTTTCTTCTGTTCCCATTGAATTGACAGAAACTGCTACGTTGTATAATGATCGGATCAGTAAGCTCATAGAGAAGATGGTGGATGCAGGATTCGAGCTGCATATGGATGATTTTGGCTCCGGCTATTCATCTATGACAAGCCTGAACCAGCTGCCATTCGATACTCTGAAGCTGGATAAAAGTCTGATCGATTACATAGAGAATTTTCGTGGGCAGCAGGTGATCCGTCATACCATTTCGCTGGCACACAGCCTGGGAATGAAGGTTCTTGCCGAGGGCGTGGAGAAAGCAAAACAGGTGGAGATCCTGCGAAGCCTGAGCTGCGATGAGATCCAGGGCTTTTATTATGCACGGCCTTTGCCGTGGGAAAACTTTGAAACAAAGGTTATAAGAGCAAAAGAGGCGTGTAAAAAATGAGAGATCATTTTTACACGCCCTTTTTACAGCTAATGCTTCCGGACCTGTTTTTCAATAAGATAAAGTGCAAAATACAGCAGCATGGCAATGATGCAGAGGATCACAATGGACATCAGGACCCATGTAAGTCTGAATGTCTGGCTTCCGTAAATGATCAGGTATCCCAGGCCTTTTCGGGCACCGATAAATTCTCCGATGATCACGCCTACCAGGCAAAGCCCGATGTTGACCTTCATCACACTCAGGATAAGAGGAACGGAGGAGGGCAGGACGATCTTCAGAAGCTTTTCCTTTTTGTGTCCCCCAAGAGTTTCGATCAGCTTCAGCTTTTCCGGATCTGCCTGGCAGAAACCGGAGTACAGATTGATAACGGAGCCGAAGATGGCTACAGACATGCCGGCGACTACAATGGTACGTTCGTTGGCACCAAGCCATACGATCAGAAGAGGGGCCAGAGCAGATTTCGGGAGACTGTTCAGTACCACCAGACATGGCTCCAGGATCCGTGCGATCCGTCGGGAGCACCAGAGAAGTACTGCGGTTCCTACACCCAGGATCACAACAAAAAAGAAACTGACAAGAGTTTCTGCCAGTGTCACGGCAATATGTGCAAACAGGGACTGATCCCTGCACATGGAAAGAAAGGTCTCTGCGATCAGGGAAGGACTACTGAAGATAAAGGAATCGATCCATCCAAGATCAGAGGATATTTCCCAAAGTCCCATAAACAGAACAAAAAGAAGTGTCCGTGCAGCCAGGATAATGTTTTTTTCTTTTTTTTGCCGTGCAAGATATTGTTTCTGCTGTCTGGAAATTTCAGGCATTTTCATTGAGCTCCTTCCATATGATGTTAAAATATTTTTTAAAATCCGGAGCATTTCTGGAGGAGAGGGGAGTGCGGTCGCTGATATCCAGATCGATATCAATGATCTTTCGTACAGTGGCAGGACGTGCAGAAAGGATCAGTACCCGGTCGGCCATACTGATGGCTTCGGAGATATCGTGAGTGACCAGGATCGCAGGCTTGCCGGAGCTTTTGAGGATTTTTCCTATATCATCACTGACATTTAAGCGGGTCTGGTAATCCAGAGCGGAAAATGGTTCGTCCAGAAGAAGGAGCTCCGGTTCCAGCACCAGGGTCCGGATCAGAGCGGCACGTTGGCGCATACCGCCGGAAAGCTGGGAAGGGCGGGCATCACGGAAACGGTCCAGACCGTAGGTCTGAAGAAGGGCTTCTGCATGTGCCAGCTTTTCAGGTGTGAGCTCTTTCCGGATCTCCAGGCCGAGAAGGATGTTTTTGTAGATGCTCCGCCATTCCAGAAGATGATCCTTCTGGAGCATATATCCTACAGCGGCACTGCCGGAGGATACCGGACGGTTTCCCAGAGTAATGGAACCGTGTTCCGGAGTGAGCAGGCCGGCAATGAGATTCAGAAGAGTGGATTTTCCGCATCCGGAAGGTCCTACAATGGACAGGAATTCACCGGGCATCAGGTCAAAGGATATATGAGAAAGGGCGGGTGTCTCACCGGACAATGTGTGATAGGAGAGACACACGTCCCGCACTTTCAGGACAGGATTCATGGATGTTGCCTCCTTTTCGTAGATAATGGTATAATATTATCATATGTCTGAAACATGAGAAGGCCAATGGCAGAGATGCATACTTTAATGTCTGCCTGAAAACGGTCATAGAGAAAGGAATTACAAACATTGAACAAGAGAAACTACCAGAAAGAACTGGATAAACTGATTGAAAGAAACCAGAAAGAAGGGAAAACCCCCAGACTTTTTCTGCATGCCTGCTGTGCGCCATGCAGCAGCTATGTGATGGAATATCTGTCGCAGTATTTTGAAATCACGATATTTTTTTATAATCCCAATATCGCACCGGTGGAGGAATATTCACACCGCGTGGCTGAGATCCGCCGCCTGATCGGGGAGATGGAATTTGTCCATCCGGTAACGCTAGTGGAGGGACGGTATGACCCGAAGGAATTTTACGAGATGGCCAAAGGCCTGGAAGATGTTCCGGAAGGAGGAGAACGGTGCTTTCGGTGTTACCGTCTGCGGATGGAAGAGGCGGCAAAACTGGCGAAGGAGGGCGGATATGATTATTTCACCACAACCTTAAGTATCAGTCCGCTGAAAAATGCACAGAAGATCAATGAGATTGGCGAGGAGCTGGCAGAAATCTATAAAGTGCCACATCTGACTTCGGATTTTAAGAAAAAGAATGGCTACAAGCGTTCTATTGAACTGTCTCATGAGCATGCTCTGTACCGGCAGAATTATTGCGGCTGTGTATTTTCAAAGAAAGAAGCCATGGACAGAGAACGGCTGGTTACTGAGAATCGAGTGAACAGTAACAACGGCTGAAGACAGCAAACGTATAATTATGAAAAACTTTGCATTTTTATAAAAATATGTTACACTAACACAGAAAAGTGCAGACGTCCGGGAGACGGAGCTCGTGTATGTCCGGAGAAGACAGTTCTGCCGCAAAAAAGAAAAGTGAGGAAGAATCAATATGGCACAGTTATGGGGAGGCCGTTTTACAAAAGAAACGGACAAGCTGGTTTACAATTTTAACGCATCCATTTCCTTTGATCAAAAATTTTACAGACAGGATATCCGTGGAAGCAAGGCACATGTTGCCATGCTTGCAAAACAGGGGATCCTGACAGAGGAAGAAAAGGAGCAGATTACAGAAGGACTGGACGGTATCCTTGCAGACGTGGAAGCAGGAAAGCTGGAGATCACAGCGGAGTATGAGGATATCCACAGCTTCGTGGAGGCAAACCTGATCGACCGTATCGGAGATGCCGGAAAGAAGCTTCACACAGGAAGAAGCCGTAATGACCAGGTAGCTCTGGATATGAAGCTTTATGTCCGCGACGAGATCGATGAGACAGATAAGGAGCTGAAGGACCTTCTTCTTGCCCTGCAGAAGATCATGGAAGAGAATGTTCACACCTACATGCCGGGATTTACCCACCTTCAGAAGGCACAGCCGGTAACTCTGGCACACCATGTAGGCGCATATTTTGAGATGTTCCGCAGAGACCGTGACAGACTTTTTGATATCCGTAAGAGAATGAATACCTGTCCGCTTGGAGCGGGAGCACTGGCAGGAACCACTTATCCGTTGGATCGTGCCTATACTGCAGAGCTTCTCGGCTTTGATGCACCAACCAGAAACAGTATGGATTCCGTATCTGACAGAGATTATGTCATCGAGCTTCTCAGTGCGTTTTCTACGATCATGATGCATCTGAGCCGTTTTTCAGAGGAGATCATTCTGTGGAATTCCAATGAGTACCGTTTCGTTGAGATCGATGACGCATACAGCACAGGCAGCAGTATCATGCCGCAGAAGAAGAATCCGGATATCGCAGAGCTTGTCCGTGGAAAAACAGGCCGTGTTTACGGAGCGCTGACATCTATTCTCACAACCATGAAGGGAATCCCGCTTGCATACAACAAAGATATGCAGGAAGACAAGGAGCTGACCTTTGATGCCATCGACACTGTAAAGGGCTGTATCGCCCTGTTTACCGGCATGGTTTCCACTATGCAGTTCAACAAAGCCAACATGGAGGCAAGTGCAAAGAGAGGCTTTACAAACGCCACAGACGCAGCGGACTATCTGGTTAACCACGGTGTACCGTTCCGTGATGCTCACGGCATCGTCGGAAGACTGGTCCTTCTCTGTCTGGATAAGGGAATCTCTCTGGATGAGCTTCCGCTTTCCGAGTACAAAGAGATCAGTCCTGTGTTTGAGGAGGACATCTATGAAGCCATCAGTATGAAGACCTGCGTGGAAAAACGTGTGACTCTGGGAGCGCCGGGACCGGACGTGATGGAGCAGGTGATCGCTCAGAATAAAGAATATCTTGAAAAAAATTAAGATAATGCTTGCATTTTAGGAAAAATTGGTATAGTATTTACAGAAAAGACAAATGTGTGCCATGGAGGGACACAAGATGAGGAGAGTTTTATTATGAGTGAAAAGCTTAAAGTCGGTATTTTAGGTGCAACTGGAATGGTTGGTCAGAGATTCATTTCTCTTCTGGAGAATCACCCGTGGTTTGAGGTGGTTACTGTAGCGGCAAGCCCGAGAAGCGCAGGCAAGACCTACGAGGAGGCTGTAGGCGGCAGATGGAAAATGGATACTCCGATGCCGGAGGCAGTAAAGAAGCTGGTTGTTATGGATATCCACGAGGTTGAGAAGGTTGCAGCTACTGTTGACTTTGTATTTTCCGCAGTTGATATGACTAAGGATGAGATCAAGGCGATCGAGGAAGAATATGCAAAGACAGAGACACCGGTTGTGTCCAACAACAGCGCACACCGCTGGACACCGGACGTTCCGATGGTAGTTCCGGAAATCAATCCGGAGCACTTCGAGGTTATCGAATTCCAGAAGAAACGTCTCGGAACAAAACGCGGCTTTGTAGCTGTTAAACCGAACTGCTCTATCCAGAGCTACGCTCCGGTACTTACCGCATGGAAAGAGTTCGAGCCGTATGAAGTAGTTGCCACTACATACCAGGCTATTTCCGGAGCAGGAAAAACCTTCAAGGACTGGCCGGAGATGGAGCACAACATCATTCCGTACATCGGTGGTGAGGAAGAGAAGAGTGAGAAGGAGCCATTAAGACTCTGGGGCAAGATCGAGGACGGCGTGATCGTTCCGGCTACCACACCTGTCATCACATGCCAGTGTGTACGTGTTCCGGTCCTCAACGGACATACAGCAGCTGTATTCGTTAAATTCCGCAAGAAACCTACCAAAGAGCAACTGATCCAGAAGCTGGTTGAGTTTAAGGGACTTCCGCAGGAGCTTGAGCTTCCAAGCGCTCCGAAGCAGTTCATCCAGTATCTTGAGGAGGACAACCGTCCGCAGGTACAGATGGATGTAAACTATGAGAATGGAATGGGAGTATCTGTAGGACGTCTTCGTGAGGATACTGTTTATGATTACAAGTTCATCGGACTTTCCCATAACACAGTAAGAGGTGCCGCAGGCGGAGCAGTTCTCTGTGCAGAAACTCTGAAAGCGAAAGGATATATCCAGGCTAAATAAGAACTGGATCCTTTACAGGAAATAAAGAAAATCATCAGAAACGGGATATCGGTTTTTCCGGTGTCCTGTTTTTGCGTATGTGGAAGGAACAAAGGAGATATGCGCAGAAAAGTAATTACTACAGTTGTGACATTTTCCACAACCACGGCTGCCATGAAAATGGAAAGAACGGCCAGGGAATCCGAATTTCCGGGAAGGCTGATCCCGATCCCTTCAGAGATCAGTGCCCAGTGCGGACTGGCATGGAAATGCGTGGAGCAATCAGAGGAGGAAACAGAAAAATTCCTGAAAAAAAAGGAACTGGCCTGGGATGGCATCTATCGTGTTCTGGTATAAAACGGATATTGTTTGTTGTATGTAACAAAACGGAAATTTTTGAAAATTTTCGCATTTTTATTGTTAAATAATTAGTAAAGTGTTACAATATAACAAGCAGATTTCCGGAAAGCGTGTTGCTGTGAACAAAGAAGCAGCAACAAAGTGCCACGCTTGCTAAAAATATGTGGAGGTGCTATTTATGAACAGGGAGGATGTAGAGAAACTGTCAACTGCTGCGAAGGGTAAGATAAACTTACTGAACAGCAATTTCGGAAAATACTTTATGCGGGCGATCATGGCCGGATTTTTTATTGATGTGGCGATGATCTACAGTAACGTTGTTGGAAATGTATTTTCCAAGACATTCCCGGAATGGGGGAAATTCCTTGGAGCCATCGTGTTCTCTATTGCGGTCCTGCTGATCGCAATGGTAGGAGGAGAGCTGTTTACCGGTAACAATCTGGTAATGGCTTTTGGTGCGTATGACAAGAGCGTATCATGGAAAGATGTTGGAAAGGTCTGGGGAATCAGTTACATCGGCAATTTTGTGGGATGCCTGATCCTGGCGCTGATCTTTGTAGGTGCCGGAGCGTCCGGTACAGCAGATTATTTTGCCGGATTTATAAACGGAAAACTGAGTATTCCGGCAGGACAGATGTTTTTCCGTGCGGTACTTTGTAATTTCTTCGTCTGTCTTGCTGTTCTCTGCGGCATTAAGCTGAAGAGTGAGTCAGGCAAGTTCCTGATGATCGTGATCTGTATTTCAGGTTTCGTTGTCAGCGGATTTGAGCATTGTATTGCAAATATGGGTATTTTTACAGTTGCATTCTGTATGGTGCCAGGATTGTCTGTCGGCGCTATGCTTAAAAGCATGGTGATCGTAACACTGGGAAATATAGTTGGCGGAGCTGTGCTTCTGGCATGGCCGCTTAGAAAGATGAGTGCAGATAAATAGTATGGCAAAGGCTTTATACATAGCGGAGAAGCCCAGCGTGGCACAGGAATTTGCGAAGGCTTTGAAGATCAACGGTCAGAGAAAAGACGGATATCTGGAATCTGATGATTCTGTGGTAACCTGGTGTGTAGGACACCTGGTTACCATGAGCTATCCCGAAAAATATGATATCAAGTTTAAAAGGTGGAGTTTTGATACCCTGCCTTTTTTGCCGCGCGAATTTAAATATGAAGTGATCCCCGGGGTCAAAAAGCAGTTCGAGATCGTAAAAGGACTGCTGAACCGGCCGGATGTGGATACCATTTATGTGTGTACCGACTCCGGACGTGAGGGTGAATATATCTACCGTCTGGTAGCCCAGATGGCAGGAGTAAGGGGAAAAGTCCAGAAACGTGTGTGGATCGATTCCCAGACAGAGGAAGAGATCTTAAGAGGGATCCGTGAAGCGAAGGATATCTCGGAGTATGATAATCTGGCTGCATCTGCGTATCTCCGCGCAAAGGAAGATTATCTTATGGGAATCAATTTTTCCAGAGTTCTGACCTTGCGCTACGGAAGCAGTGTCACCAATTATCTCCATTCCAAATATCAGGCCATTGCAGTTGGGCGTGTGATGACCTGTGTTCTTGGCATGGTGGTGCGGAGAGAACGGGAGATCCGTGTCTTTGTGAAGACACCGTTTTACCGTGTCCTTGGCAGCATTGGACTTGCAGGCGAAAATTTTGACGGTGAATGGAGGGCTGTGGAAGGCAGCCGGTATTTCCAGTCCCCGTATCTTTATAAAGAAAACGGCTTCAGGAAAAAAGAGCATGCACAGATGCTGATCGATCAGCTGATGGTGAACCAGCCCCTTTCCTGTATTGTGGAAAAGGTGGAACGAAAAAAAGAAAACAAAAATCCGCCGCTTCTTTTTAACCTGGCGGAGCTTCAGAATGTGTGCTCAAAGCTGTTTAAGATCAGTCCGGACGAGACACTCCGGATCGTACAGGAGCTTTATGAGAAGAAGCTGGTGACTTATCCGAGAACGGATGCCAGAGTTCTTTCCACGGCAGTGGCCAAGGAGATATACAAGAATATATCCGGTCTTCGAAATTATCAGCAGGCCGGTGCTGCGGCGGCAGAGGTTTTGGGGATGGAATCCTGGAAAAGCATTGCAAAGACCAGATATGTGAATGACAAGCAGATCACAGACCATTACGCGATCATTCCTACCGGTCAGGGAGTGAATGCGCTTGGAAGCGTGTCTCTTACTGCACAGCGTGTGTACGAGACTATTGTACGGAGATTTTTGTGTATTTTTTATCCGCCGGCCGTTTATCAGAAGGTGAGTCTTGTGACGAAGCTGGACGGCGAGGCATTCTTTTCATCCTTTAAGGTTCTCAAAGAAGAAGGCTATCTGAAGATCGCCACGAATTCTTTTTCACGGAAAAGGGCTTCAGACAGTGAGAAAAATAGAAATGGAGAGGAAGACGAGGTTTCCTGTGATACTGTGCTCCTGGAGGCGTTGCAGAAGCTGAAAAAGGGTGATATACTTCCTGTGAACGGTTTGAGTATCAAGGAGGGTGAGACTTCACCGCCCAAACGATACAATTCCGGTTCCATGATCCTTGCCATGGAAAATGCAGGACAGCTGATCGAGGATGAGGAGCTTCGAGCCCAGATCAAGGGAAGCGGGATCGGCACCAGTGCTACCCGTGCCGAGATCCTGAAGAAGCTTTTTAACATCAAATATCTGGCACTGAACAAAAAGACCCAGGTGATCACTCCAACGCTTCTTGGGGAAATGATCTTTGATGTGGTAAATTGTTCTATCCGGCAGCTTCTGAACCCGGAGCTTACGGCAAGCTGGGAAAAGGGGCTCACCTATGTGGCAGAGGGCAGCATCACGGAACAGGAATATATGGACAAGCTGGAGCATTTTGTGCGGGTACGTACCCGGCAGGTGGAGGCAAGCAATTATCAGTATAACCTGCGGCAGTTTTTTGATGTGGCCGCTGTAAACTACAGGAAGCCGGAGCGAGCTTCCAGACAGGGAGGAAAGAAATCATCATGATGAAAGATTTTACTATCAGCAATATGCTGGATCTGAATGAGACCATTGCAGCAGAGCTTTTTGAGGGAAAAACCTATCCGTGGGAGGTTCTTCCGGAGATCGGAGATTTCATTATCAAGCTGGGAAAAACACTGGATCCTTCTGAATATGAGGAGAAGGGCGAAAATGTATGGATCGCAAGATCCGCTACAGTTGCGCCGACTGCAAGTATCACCGGACCGGCTATCATTGGCAGAGACGCCGAGGTGCGCCACTGTGCGTTTATCCGCGGCAAGGCTATCGTTGGTGAGGGCGCAGTTGTGGGAAATTCCACAGAGCTTAAGAATGCAGTGCTGTTTAACAAGGTTCAGGTTCCCCATTATAATTATGTTGGAGATGCTGTGCTGGGATATAAGTCCCACATGGGTGCCGGATCGATCTGTTCCAACGTAAAATCAGACAAGAAGCTGGTTGTCGTAAAAGACGGGGATGAAGAGATCGAAACCGGTCTTAAGAAATTCGGAGCGATGCTCGGAGATCATGTTGAAGTCGGATGCGGTTCTGTGCTGAATCCCGGTACTGTGATCGGACGGAATTCTAATATCTACCCGCTGTCACCGGTACGTGGATGTGTTCCTGCAGATTCCATTTATAAAAATGCAAAAGAAATCGTAAAGAAAAAATAAGAAACAGATTCTTCTGGACACGCATTTAGGCTGCACTTTTGAGAGAGTGCAGCTTTTTTTGATGGGGTGATGGATGCAACAGTATTGGTCGTGGAAGGATGAACCGACCGGGAGCGGGCGGGATTAAGATAAAAACAAAAGCTGTCGAAGTATGACCAGTCCTATAATATGGACTGGGTAAAACCAGTAAAAGAAATATTTTGCTGATTTTCCGCGGATGAAGCCTCTTTTTCCATTGTACAGGTTAATGGACAGAAAGGCAAAGGAGGCTCTCCATTCATAGTAAAGCCAGCAGCTTCCGAGGATTGCCTGGCCTGGTTTATCGTTTCGCATATAGTATATGATCAGCAGGAAGATATACCCCCGCCATCCATAGTCTGCTTTCAGAAAAATGGAAACAACAAGCAGTCCCAGGATGCAGAGAAGCTGCATCGAAGGTCTGGTCTGGAAATATTCGATGGCACAAAAGGCCAGATATCCGAGGAAAAGCGTAAAAAACACATTTTGTCTTTCGTAACGCAGCGTATTTGTAAACATCAGATTCCACGGAATTTCTGAGAGCAGCGCAAAAAGAAGGAGATTTCTTCCATAGAGGAACCGGCTCCGTGTATGCCGGAAGCCTTCCAGCAGGAGAAAACAGAAGATGGGAAAAGCAGCTCTTCCGATATCGCGGAAAATAAGATATACAGTATATTCTCTGCCGAAAAGTGTAAACAGGATTTTCTGTGCAGGCTGATACATACTGAGCAGCACAGCTCCGATATGATCGATCAGCATGGTGATGACCGCGATCATCTTCAGAGCGCTTCCGCTGAGAATGCGGTATTTTTCTGGAAAAACAGAATCCACAGATGCATTCATGAAAAATATACCTCCAGGGTTAAACTTGCTAATATATTATCACATACATACAGCAGTTGCCAGAAATATTTGACAGTTAGGCATGCAATACTGCCGGAATACCTACCAATATTATGCGTTTTATGGCAAAATTTTATCAAATATGACTGGACGAAACAACGGTTTTGTGAGAAAATAGCCATAGGGTGTTATCGAACTTTTTTTCTCAATAACATCGGTCAATCTATACTTGAAAGGAGTTTTAAAATGATTTATTCACGCGAAGTAGAAGAAATGTGTCCAGTGGCACAGGGCGTACATCATGGTGCCGCTCCGATCCCGGAAGAAGCAAAATGGGTTCAGGCAAAAGAAGTAAAGGATATCTCCGGATTTACACACGGTGTTGGCTGGTGTGCTCCGCAGCAGGGTGCTTGTAAGCTTTCCCTTAACGTTAAAGAGGGAATCATCCAGGAGGCACTTGTTGAGACAATCGGATGTTCAGGAATGACTCACTCTGCAGCTATGGCTTCTGAGATCCTTCCAGGACTTACCGTTATGGAGGCACTGAACACAGACCTTGTATGTGATGCAATCAATACAGCTATGAGAGAGCTTTTCCTTCAGATCGTTTACGGACGTTCCCAGTCTGCATTCTCCGAGGACGGACTTGCAGTAGGCGCTGGTCTTGAGGACCTTGGAAAAGGACTTCGTTCTCAGGTTGGTACAATGTATGGAACTCTGAAAAAAGGACCTCGTTACCTTGAGATGGCTGAGGGTTATGTTACAGGTATCGCTCTTGATGAGAACGATGAGATCATCGGATATCAGTTCGTAAGCCTTGGAAAAATGACTGACTTCATTAAGAAAGGTGATGACCCGAACACAGCATGGGAGAAAGCAAAAGGTCAGTACGGCCGTGTTGCAGATGCTGTTAAGATCATCGACCCAAGAAAAGAGTAATTACACTTCGTAAGGTAAAAATATCAGGAGGTTACAGGAAATGGCTTTATTTGAATCATATGAGAGACGAATTGACAAGATCAATTCTGTTTTAAACAGCTATGGAATCGCTTCTATCGAAGAAGCTGAGAAAATCACTAAAGACGCAGGACTGAACGTTTACGATCAGATCAAAGGCATTCAGCCGATCTGCTTCGAGAACGCTTGTTGGGCTTACACAGTAGGTGCAGCTATCGCGATCAAAAAAGGCTGCAGAAGAGCCGCTGACGCAGCAGCAGCTATCGGAGAAGGCCTTCAGGCTTTCTGTATCCCGGGATCCGTTGCAGACACACGTAAAGTAGGTCTTGGACATGGAAACCTTGGAAAGATGCTTCTTGAGGAAGAGACAGACTGCTTCTGCTTCCTTGCAGGACATGAGTCTTTCGCAGCAGCTGAGGGTGCGATCGGTATCGCAGAGAAAGCAAACAAGGTTCGTAAAAAACCTCTTCGTGTTATCCTGAACGGTCTTGGAAAAGATGCTGCTCAGATCATCTCCCGTATCAACGGCTTTACATATGTAGAGACAGAGTATGATCCATATAAGAACGAGGTTAAGGAAGTATTCCGTAAATCCTATTCTGAGGGACTTCGTGCAAAGGTTAACTGCTACGGCGCTAACAGCGTTCCGGAAGGTGTTGCGATCATGTGGAAAGAGGGCGTTGACGTTTCCATCACAGGAAACTCCACAAACCCGACTCGTTTCCAGCATCCGGTAGCAGGAACATACAAAAAAGAGTGCAACGAGAAAGGCAAAAAATACTTCTCCGTTGCTTCCGGCGGTGGTACAGGACGTACACTTCATCCGGACAACATGGCAGCAGGTCCTGCTTCCTACGGTATGACTGATACACTTGGACGTATGCATTCTGACGCTCAGTTCGCAGGATCTTCTTCCGTACCGGCTCACGTAGAGATGATGGGTCTTATCGGCGCTGGAAACAACCCGATGGTTGGTATGACAGTTGCTGTAGCTGTTTCCGTACAGGAAGCTGCTGACGCTGGCAAGTTCTGATTTCAGATAACGAAAAATAGTGGGAAAGGCTGTAAACCTTAGGGTTTATGGCCTTTTTCTTTTTGAATCGGAATAGAACAAAATATTTTCAAAAAGTGCGAAAAAACAGCAATAGCGAACACGTAGCTAACATTTTTGGGGAATTTATGAAATATTTTTTGGAGAAATTCATAAAATAAATCAAAGCGGCAGGGGAGATATTGAGAATATTTATGGAAGCGCTTGTGGATTATATTAAACCGGAATTGCTGATCACAGCGATCGCTTTGTATTTTATGGGGATCGCACTGAAGGAGGCTCAGGCTGTGAAGGACAAATATATTCCGCTGATATTGGGGTGTGCAGGAATCCTTATATGCGGAATTTATGTTTTTGCTACCTGTTCCTGTAAAAATGCACAGGATATTGCAATGGCAGTATTTACATCCACAACACAGGGAGTCCTGGTGGCGGGGCTTTCTACATATGTGAACCAGCTGATCAAACAGCTGGAAAAAGATGAATAATGGATTTTGTAAGGTAGTTTCAGATACATGCAGCAGCTGCAGGAATTTATGCGCCAGAAGAAAGCCTTTCAGAACAGGATGCAGGTAATTTGCGGAAATGCCATAATTGAGAGTAGGAGAAAATATATCATAAAAAGGAAGGATACATCATGCATGAGCAGATGCATCCTTCCTTTTTGAATTGGTTATTTATGCATTTTTCAGTGCCTGATCCAGATCCTTGATAATATCATTCACATTTTCGATACCAATGGAAAGACGGATCATTCCGGGAGAAACTCCTGCTTCAACCAGCTGCTCGTCGTTCATCTGACGGTGGGTATGGCTGGCTGGGTGAAGGACCATAGTGATGGAAGCAGCAACATGAGTTGCGATGGTGGCAAGCTTCAGACTGTCCATAAAACGGACTGCTGCATCACGGCCACCGGTCAGTTCAAAGGAGATAACGCCGCAGGTACGACCATCCTTCATATATTTCTGAGCCAGTGCGTGATATTTATCCTCCGGAAGTCCTGCATAATTTACATGAGAAACCTTTTCGTGTGCGTTCAGGTATTCTGCGATCTTCTGGGCATTGGAGCAATGGCGTTCAACACGCAGTGGAAGCGTTTCCAGGCCGAGGTTCAGAAGGAAGCAGTTCATCGGGGATGGAATAGAGCCCAGATCACGCATCAGCTGGGAAGTAGCCTTAGTGATGTAAGCTTTTTTTCCAAACTGCTTTGTATAGATGACGCCGTGATAGGATTCATCCGGCTCTGTCAGGCCGTGATATTTATGGCCGTAGGCATCCCAGTCGAAGTTACCGCTGTCGACAATGGCGCCGCCTACCTGAACGGCATGCCCGTCCATATATTTGGTGGTGGAGTGGGTAACGATATCTGCACCCCACTCGAAGGGACGGCAGTTTACCGGTGTGGCAAAGGTGTTATCCACAATAAGAGGCACGCCGTTCTGGTGTGCAACGTGTGCAAATTTCTCGATGTCCAGGACGACCAGAGCCGGATTGGCAATGGTTTCTGCAAAGAGAACCTTTGTATTTGGTTTAAATGCGGCAGCGATCTCTTCTTCTGTTGCATCGGTATCAACAAAGGTGCAGTCAATGCCAAGCTTCTTGAAGGTGACGGCAAGAAGGTTGAAGGTTCCTCCGTAAATGGTAGAAGCGGCAACAACGTGATCGCCTGCCTCGCAGATATTAAATACTGCGTAGAAGTTGGCTGCCTGTCCAGAAGAAGTCAGGATCGCAGCAACACCGCCTTCCAGATCTGCGATCTTTGCGGCTACGGCATCGTTGGTCGGATTCTGGAGACGGGTATAAAAATATCCGTCTGCCTTCAGATCAAATAACTGGCCCATTTCGTCGGTGGTGTCATATTTGTAAGTGGTGCTCTGATAGACAGGAAGTGCACAGGGCTCGCCCTTGGATGGGGTATAGCCGGAGTGGATACATTTAGTTTCTAAATTATAGTCGCTCATAGGGATAAGTCCTTTCTGCTGTGTTTTTCGTATGAATTTAACCGAATCAGGGAAGTTTGCTTGCGTTTCAGGGATTTCTGAGAGAAGCTTTGATCCTTACAGTTCGGTTAAATAAAGTATGAAAAAGGCATTTGTATATTTTTAATAAAACTACATATAAGTATAACT
>NZ_JAMOYY010000051.1:0-19725 GCF_023669475.1 Blautia sp. MB18-30
ACGAAATACAAAAAAAGAGAGCATTTTATGCACTGTCATCTGATGGAACAGATGTTGTGATACATGAAAATGCTCTCTGTCTGGATATAAGATAATTATTTTGCCAGACTATAAAGATCGGAATAGAATTCCGGATAGGAGATGTTGACACATTCTCCGTTTTTGATGGAAAGTGTTCCCTCACAAAGCAGTCCTGCTACTGCAAAAGACATGGCTACACGGTGATCCAGATGAGAATCGATCTCTGCGCCATGAAGGGCTTTTCCACCATGAATGATCATGCCATCTTCGGTTTCCTGGATATCTGCGCCCATTTTCCGAAGATTTTCCGTCATAACCTGGATGCGGTCGGACTCTTTGACACGAAGCTCCTGTGCATCCCGGATAACAGTGGTTCCTTCTGCAAAAGCTGCCATAACGGCGATCATCGGAAGTTCATCGATCAGAGTAGGAATGATCGCGCCTTCTATTGTGGTCCCGTGAAGCGCAGAGGAGCGGATCAGAAGATCGGCAGTAGGTTCGCCCTCTGTGGTTTCATTGAGGAGAGTGATATCTGCTCCCATGGCCCTGCATACACGGAGGATGCCGTCACGGGTCGGGTTGATCCCCACATTTTTCAGAAGGATCTCACTGTTGGGAACAAGAAGACCTGCTGCGATAAAATAAGCTGCAGAAGAGATATCTCCCGGAACCAGGATCTCACGTCCGTAAAGAGATGGGTCCGGTTTGATGGATGCTGTTGTTCCCTCTGCGGTTACATTGGCGCCAAAGTAATTCAGCATGATCTCCGTGTGATTTCTGGAAAGGACCGGCTCTGTTACACGGGTAATGCCGTCAGAGTACATTCCGGCAAGAAGTACGCAGGATTTTACCTGGGCAGATGCTACCGGAGAATTGTAGTGGATGGCATGGAGCTTTTTTCCGGAGATCTTAAGCGGTGCACATCCGTTTCCGTTGAGACTTATGATATCGGCACCCATTTGGGAAAGCGGAGTCATGATCCGTTTCATAGGGCGTTTCTGGATGGAAGCATCGCCGGTAAGCTCTGATACAAAGTCCTGTCCTGCAAGGATCCCGGAGATGAGGCGGGTGGTGGTACCGCTGTTACCGACGTCAAGAGTCTCTGACGGAGCACTGAGACCATGGAGACCTTTTCCGTGGACCAGGATCTCTCCTTCTGTATTTTCAATGTTAATACCCATTTTCCGGAAACAGGAAATAGTGGAGAGACAGTCTGCACCCTCCAGAAAATTTGTGATCCGGGTAGTGCCTTCTGCAAGAGAGCCGAACATGACAGCTCTGTGAGAAATGGATTTATCTCCGGGAATGGCAAGAGAGCCGGATAATTTTTTTGCTTTTTTGATTTCCATATTAGTACCTGCCTGTATTGTTATTTTTGAAATACATGGCAGCAGATCGGATATCTGCTGCCGTTTATATATCAGCGTTCGCAGATCTTGTAATTACGTTTTGTAAGAAGCACTTTAGCCTGCTCCAGAGCTGCGTCTGTATAAAATTCGATCTTCAGAACGCCATCTTCAAATTCTCGGTTGTGGATAATACCGATATTTTTGATGCTGACCTTTTCTGTTGCAAGGATGGTTGCAATGGTTGCAATGGCACCGGCCTCATCTGCCACATCGATATAAAGGACATAGGAGCGGGGGATCAGGCTGTTGTCTACAATGTCAATGGAGTCACGGTAATCCTTGGAGCTTGCAAACATGTCAAAGATGTTGTCGGCTTCTTTGTTGTCAATGGAACAGCGGATCTGGATCAGCATACGGATAAATTCATCCAGAACCGTGGAAATGTTTTTCTGATTTTCCAGACAGATCTGTTCCCACATAACCGGTGAAGAAGAGGCAATACGTGTGATATCACGGAAACCGCCGGCTGCGATCATTTTCATATACTGGGCGTCGTTATCCAGAAGATTTACAAGATTTACAAGAGCGGAGGCTACGATATGAGGAAGGTGGCTGACTCCTGCCGTGATGAAATCATGTTCTTCTGCAGTGATAACAAGGGGGATCGCACCAAGAGAGGAGATCAGTTCTGTGAAATCAGAAATCTTTTCCAAAGCAACTTCTCCTCCCGGAGTGATGATATAATAAGCATTTTCCAGAAGATGATCACTGGAATTGGAAAAACCGCTGCGTTCGGAGCCTGCCATAGGATGACCGCCGATGAAGCGTCCTTCAAGTCCGAGCTCGGTTACTTTTTCGTGTATAACGCTTTTTACACTGCCTACATCTGTGAGGATACAGTTCTTTCCAAGAGAATCTTTGATCTTTTCCATGTATTCCACATTAAATTCTACAGGTGCACAGAGAAAAAGATAATCACAGTTATATAACTGCTCATCGTCAATATCACAGATCCCGTTGATCACGTTTAAACTGACTGCCTCTGCCAGAGCACTTCTGTCTTTGTCAAAGGCAAGCAGGCGATAATCCGGGTGAAATTTTCGTATGGTTCTGGCAATGGAGCCGCCGATCAGTCCAAGGCCGATAAAACCTATGGTTTTCATAGTACTTCAGAGTCCTTTCAAGTTACTTTTTACTTTTATTCTTTAATAGTGTAAATCACGACTATATTGTAAAAGAAAGTGTGAAAAATGTCAACAAATGTTAGCGGAAACAGGAAGGCCATTTTTGTAGCTGTTTACCGTAATGTTTTGCGAACAGGGAAGAGTAATAGAAAGTTACTGTTCATTGGTAATATTCCGCGAGGTGTTTTTTGTGAGCGAAGGTCACGGAAAACCCGAGACATACCGCGCGAATTTATGCGATTAGCATAAATTCTGTGCATCGCGAAGCGTGTTGCTGAGAACGGAGTGAACAGTAACAATAGAAAAAGGCTTGAGAAATCGGAGATTTCGGACGTATAATATAATAAGAAAAAAAACAATATAAGATACAGAGGAGAATTTATCATGAAATATCAGTCAGTAATGGATCTTCACACACATACCGTAGCCAGCGGACATGCATACTGCACACTTCGCGAGATGGCCAGGGCTGCTTCCGATAAAGGCCTTGAACTCCTGGGAATCACAGAGCATGCACCGAAAATGCCCGGAACCTGTCATAAGTTTTATTTCCAGAATATAAAGGTAGTACCCCGTGAAATGTACGGGATCCAGCTGCTTCTGGGTTCGGAGGTAAATATCCTGGATGCGGCGGGAACGGTAGATCTTGAGCAGAAAACCCTGGAGAAGCTGGACGTGGTCATTGCAAGTCTTCATGTTCCATGCATCAGACCAGGCAGCAGACAGGAGAATACGGAGGCCTATCTTAATGCTATGAAGAATCCGTGTGTCAATATCATCGGACATCCGGATGACGGAAGATACGAGGTTGACTATGAGGCGCTTGTACAGGGCGCAAGAGAATACGGTAAAGTCCTGGAGCTGAACAATCACTCCATGGACCCTGACTGTAACCGTGAGAATGCAGTGGAGAATGATACCATCATGCTGGAATACTGCAAAAAATATCGGGTACCTGTGGTTATGGACAGTGATGCCCATTTTGACCTTCTGATCGGGGAATTTGATCTTGCCAGAGACCTTCTGACTAAACTGGATTTTCCGGAAGAGCTGGTACTGAACCGTTCTGTGGATGCCGTGAAAAAGTATGTAAACCGGAAATTCTGAAAGATAGACGACTGTTCTGTATTAATTGACGGTAATACGAAAAATTTTCTGAAAAAAAGTTGTCAAAATTGAATAAAATACTTGAAATTTGCATGGAAATTTAGTAAAATGTGAACATATTAAGTAAGACAAACAGGGAGGTATTACATATGGACGTTTTCAGAACAGACCGAATCAGAAATGTAGTCCTATTAGGTCATGGTGGCGCAGGCAAAACAACACTGGCTGAGGCAATGGCTTATCTGGCAGGTATGACCAGCAGACTCGGACGTGTTGAGGATGGCAATACTGTCAGCGATTATGACAAGGAAGAAATAAAGAGACATTTTTCCATCACAACTTCTTTGATTCCGGTACCATGGGATAAGATGAAAGTAAATGTGCTGGATACACCTGGATATTTCGATTTTGTGGGAGAAGTAGAGGAAGCAGTCAGTGCCGCAGATGCAGCGATCATCGTTGTTTCCGGTAAGGCCGGTGTTCAGGTAGGAACACAGAAGGCATGGAATCTCTGCGAGAAATATAAACTTCCGCGTATGATCTTTGTTACAGATATGGATGTGGATGATGTCAGCTATCGTGAGGTTGTGGAAGAGCTGACAGAGCTGTATGGCAAGAGAATCGCTCCCCTTCATTTTCCGATCCGTGAGGACGGCAAGTTCGTAGGATATGTCAATGTTGTGAAACAGGCCGGAAGAAGATACATTGACAAGGCCGGCAAGGAAGAATGCCCGGTTCCTGATTACCTGACCGAATACCTGGAGAAATACCATGAAACTCTGATGGAGTCTGTTGCAGAGACCAGCGAAGAATTTATGGATCGTTATTTTGAGGGAGATACCTTCTCCGTAGCAGAGGTTTCCGCCGCTATTGCAACCAATGTACAGGATGGAAGTATTGTTCCGGTATGCATGGGATCACCGGTGAACCTTCGCGGTGTATCTAACCTTCTGGATGATATCTGCGGTTACTTCCCAAGCCCAAGCGGACGTTCCTGCAATGGTATCGCACAGAAGACTAACGAGATCTTTGAGGCCAATTATGACTTTGCCAAGGCAAAATCGGCCTATGTATTTAAGACCATCGCGGATCCGTTCCTTGGTAAATATTCTCTGATCAAGGTATGCTCCGGTGTGCTGAAATCCGATGATACACTTCTTAATGTAGAGAAAGGAACAGAGGAGCGTGTAAACAAGCTTTATGTCATGGAAGGTTCCAAACCGATCGAAGTTCCGGAGCTTTTTGCAGGGGATATCGGTGCCATTGCCAAGCTTGGCAGTGTACAGACCGGTGACAGCCTTGCAACCAAGGCGAATCCGATCCTTTATCCGAAGGCTGTACTTTCCACACCATATACATATAAGAGATTTAAGGCAGTGAAGAAGGGCGATGAGGATAAGATCGCACAGTCCCTTGCCAAGATGATGACAGAGGACAGAACTCTTAAGGTTGTCAATGACAGTGCTAACCGCCAGAGCCTGATCTATGGTATGGGCGATCAGCATCTGGATATCGTTGTCAGCAAGCTGAAAGAACGCTATAAAGTAGATGTGGAACTTTCCAAACCGAAGGTTCCGTTCCGTGAGACACTTCGCAAGAAGTCAGATGTAGAAGGCAAACATAAGAAACAGTCCGGCGGACACGGACAGTATGGTCATGTTAAGATGCGCTTTGAGCCATCCGGCGATCTGGAAACACCTTATGTATTTGAGCAGGTAGTTGTAGGTGGTGCAGTTCCGAAGAATTACTTCCCGGCTGTTGAGAAGGGACTTCAGGAATGTGTTCTCAAGGGACCTCTGGCTGCATATCCGGTTGTTGGTGTGAAGGCAACCCTTTACGATGGATCTTATCATCCGGTAGATTCTTCTGAGATGGCATTTAAGATGGCAACGATCCTTGCCTTCAAGAAGGGCTTTATGGAGGCTTCTCCTGTACTTCTTGAGCCGATCATCTCCATGAAGGTTACCGTTCCGGATAAATATACCGGTGATGTTATGGGTGATCTGAACAAGAGACGTGGCCGTGTTCTTGGAATGAATCCGGATCACGAAGGAAATACCATTATTGAGGCAGATGTTCCGCTGCTTGAGATTTATGGTTATTCCACAGTACTTCGTTCCATGACCGGTGGAAGCGGAGATTTCTCCTATGAGTTTGCACGCTATGAGCAGGCTCCTAATGATATCCAGGAGAAAGAAATCGCAGCACGTGCAAGTAAGGTCGACGGCGCTGACGAATAAACAGAGATATTTTTTGAGGGCAGAATAAAGAGTTGACAGGCTGCAGCATTTGCTGTAGCCTGTTTTTAGATGCATTCGTGAATAAGCAGTCAGAGAAACGAATTGTGCTCATACAGGTTATTGAAGTATGAGCAAAAAAGAAAAGAGAGAGGACAAAAAATGTTAGTATGTGATTATATCGTGGAACAGATTGACGGAGATTATGCACATTTGAAGCGTGTGGACCAGCCGGAGGAGGAACTGAAAGTAGTTGCCAGAGCATTACTTCCGGCAGAAATCTATGAGGGCTGTGAGCTTCATTATGAGCTGATGCAGTATTCAATGAAATGATAAGGCTGCAGGATATCGCGGATATGGCAGGTGTCAGTCGTACAACCGTATCCAATGTGATCAATGGAAATACAAAACGGGTTTCACAGAGCACCATTGACCGGATCACGGCGATCCTGAAGGAGCAGAATTATGTTCCCCACATGGGATCTGTGATGCTATCCGGACACGGCTCAAGGATCATTGGAGTGGTTCTTGGTTTTTCCTTCATTCATGGTATGCAGTCTCTGCAGGATTCTTTTGTGGGAGAGATCACCGGAACGCTGCAGGTCGAAGCAGAAAACAGAGGCTATTATATTATGCTCATTGGCGGTGAACGGATCGATAATGTGGTAGATATGGCATCCCGTTGGAATGTAGAGGGTCTTATCATTATAGGGTATAATGAAGAACAGTATCATCAGCTTTCCAGAAAGCTGAATAAAAAAATGGTATTGATCGATGCCTATCCGAAGGGTGGATATAGCTTTCAGAATGTAGGAGTGGATGATTATTCCGGCGGATATCAGATCGGGGAATATCTGTATTCCTGTGGATACCACCGGGCACTTTTTGTTGCGGAAACAGAGCAGGACAGTGATTATGCCAGATGGCTTGGATTCAAACAGGCTATGGAAAAAAATGGCGGTTTCTGCAGCCGCTCCCGCTATGTGGTGGTTCCCCAGGAACCCCGGCGCAGACTGAAAAAATATGAAGAGCTGCTGCCTCATTTTCTGGAGACAAAGGCACTGGCATTTTCTTCGGATTACACAGCTGTGGAGGCCATCAATTTTTTTACAGACAGGGGAATCCGGATTCCGGATCAGATTTCCATTACCGGCTTTGATGATAATTTTTATGCGCAGATCGTCAGGCCAAAGCTGACCACCATTCATCAGGATGTTCATCAGAAAGCAGTTCTGGCCTTGCGGAAGCTGCTTCTTATGGCAGAGGGAAAGGAACCTGCCGAAAAAAATGTAAAAAGCCCTGTCTGGCTTGTAAAGAGAGATTCTGTAAAAGAGTAGCAGGATCTCTTTTTTTATGTTGTGATGACTTTTCCTGGCACATCATCGAAATACGGTTGGAAATTATTTTTAGAGGCCAGTAGTGCTTTATTGTTAAAACTGCATAAAAAAAACAGAAAAGTTTGGCAGTAATTTAAGTTTCACGAGAAACTTATTGATTTTAAAGGTGGGATAGGATATGCTGATTTCAGAATCAACAGAAAAAGGAGGCAATTTACCATGAAAAAAAACTGGTGGAAAGAAAGCGTGGTATATCAGATCTACCCGAGAAGTTTTAAGGACAGCAACGGAGACGGAATTGGTGATATTCCCGGGATTATAGAAAAACTGGACTATCTGAAAGAACTGGGAGTAAATGTTCTCTGGATCTCACCCATGCTGGAATCTCCGCAGGATGACAATGGCTATGATATTTCCGATTACCGCAGGATCTATAAAGAATATGGAACCATGGAGGATTATGAAAAGCTTCTTGAAGAAGCGCATAAACGGGGCATTAAGATCCTCATGGATCTGGTCGTAAACCATACTTCCGATGAACACAACTGGTTTATTGAAAGCAGGAAATCCAAAGATAATCCTTACAGGGATTACTATATCTGGAGAGAGCCGGTGAATGGAAAAGAACCGAATAACTGGGGAAGTGCGTTCGGAGGACCTGCATGGGAGTATGATCCTCAGACAGAGATGTATTATCTTCACCTGTTTTCAAGAAAACAGCCGGATCTGAACTGGGAAAATGAAAAGGTTCGTCAGGAAGTTTACGATATGATGAATTTCTGGTGTGAAAAAGGAATCGACGGTTTCCGAATGGACGTGATCAGCATGATCTCCAAGGATCAGTCATATCCGGATGGAGAAATGAATGGAGGATTATACGGTGATTTTGGTCCTTACTGCGTCCATGGCCCGAGGGTCCATGAGTTTCTTCAGGAAATGAACAGAGAGGTTTTATCCCGATACGATGTGATGACAGTTGGAGAAACCTCCGGTGTGACTATCGAAGAGGCACAGAAATATGCAGGTGAGGACAGGAATGAGCTGAACATGGTGTTTCAGTTTGAGCATGTAGAGGACCAGGGATCAGACCATGGTAAATGGACTACCGAGAAATACGATTTCCAGGAATTTAAAAAGGTTATGATCAAATGGCAGGAAGAGCTTGCGGGAAAAGCATGGAACAGTCTGTTTCTTGGAAATCATGACCAGCCAAGAAGTGTTTCCAGATTTGGAAATGATAATCCGGCATACAGGGAAACTTCAGCCAAGATGCTGGCAACCTGTCTTCATATGATGCAGGGAACTCCTTATGTTTATCAGGGAGAAGAGCTTGGAATGACCAATGCTTATTTTACAGAGCTTAAGGATTATCGTGATATCGAGAGTATTCAGTATTTCCATGAATATACAGAAGCAGGTATTTATACACCGGAATATATGATGAAGTGCCTGATGCTGAGAGGACGTGACAATGCCAGAACACCAATGCAGTGGGAGGATTCTCATCAGGCCGGCTTTACGGAGGGAACGCCATGGATCAGGGTAAACTCTAATTATAAGGAGATCAATGCGAAGCAGCAGCTTTCAGATCCGAATTCTATTTTCCATTATTATCAGAAGCTGATCCGTTTAAGAAAAGAAAAACCGGTGATCGTTTACGGTGTTTTTGAGGCACTTTACAGAGATCATGATCAGATTTTTGCATATACCAGAACCCTTGAGGGAGAGAAGCTTCTCACAGTCTGCAATTTCAGTGAGCATGTGGCAGAAATGGAAATTCCGGAAGAATTTCAGAAAAATGCAGAATGTCTGATCACAAATCTTGGAAGAAAGGATTTTGGAAAGAAAGTGGTCCTGAAACCTTATGAGGCATTTGTTCTTTACAAAAATCTGTAACAGGAGAGGGAAAAATGATAAAAAAATATGTATATGGAGAGCCCTTTGAGACTGAGGCACTGACAGAAAACATTGAGACAGCAGAAGGAAAGCCAGGATATGGAGAAATCTGTGCAGAAGATGGATTTTCTTTTACTTATATCATGGATGAAGAGGATATCGTCTACGGATTGGGAGAATCCAACCGCGGTATCAACAAGAGAGGATTCATTTACACCAGTAACTGTACCGATGATCCGGAGCATACAGAGGATAAACATTCCCTGTACGGTGCACATAATCTTATCATTGTGTCCGGAAAAGAAACCTTTGGAATGTTTTTTGACTATCCGGCAGCGATCACCTTTGACATTGGCTATACCAGAATGGATACCATGAAGGTAACCTGCGAAAATGCAGACCTGAAGCTTTATGTGATCGAAGGGGAGAGTCCCTATGATATTGTAAAGCAGTTCCGTCATGTGATCGGAAGAAGCTATATCCCGCCGAAATTTGCCTTTGGATTTGGCCAGAGCAGATGGGGCTATACTACAAAAGAGGATTTCCGGAAGGTTGCAGCTGGATATCGTGAAAATCATATTCCTATTGATATGATCTATATGGACATTGATTATATGCAGTCTTATAAGGACTTTACATTAAGTGAAGAGAATTTTCAGGATTTTCCGGAATTCGTAAAGGAACTGAAGGATCAGGATATCCGTCTGATCCCGATCATCGATGCCGGCGTCAAGGTAGAGCCGGGATACGATGTTTATGAGGAGGGTGTCAAAAACCGCTACTTCTGCCAGAGAGAGGACGGCAGTGATTTTGTAGCTGCTGTATGGCCGGGGGATACTCATTTTCCGGATGTATTGAACAAAGATGCCAGAAAATGGTTCGGTGACAAATACCGTTTCCTGATCGAGAAGGGAATCGACGGTTTCTGGAACGATATGAATGAGCCGGCGATCTTCTATTCCACAGAGGGAATGAAAGAGGTCAAAGAGCTTGCAGGAGAATTTGCAAAAGATACGGAAGGAAAGATCCATATCTGGAAGATGCAGAGTGCACTTCGCAATGTTGCAAACAATCCGGAAGATTATCGGAGATTTTACCATAATGTGGATGGCAGAAAGATTCGCCATGACAAAGTCCATAACCTGTTTGGCTACAATATGACCAGAGCAGCAGGGGAGGCTTTTGAACGGATCGATCCGGAAAAACGTTTTCTGATGTTCTCCAGATCATCCTATATTGGTATGCATCGTTATGGTGGGATCTGGACCGGCGATAATAAATCCTGGTGGGCTCATATCCTTTTGAACCTGAAGATGATGCCATCTCTGAATATGTGTGGTTTCCTGTATGCAGGAGCAGATCTGGGTGGATTTGGCGCTGATACAACAAGAGAACTGCTGCTTCGTTTCCTGGCACTTGGAGTATTCACACCGCTGATGCGTGATCATACAGCAATCGGTACCAGAGAGCAGGAATGCTACCAGTTTGAAAATGTGGAAGATTTCCGTCATGTGATCGGTGTAAGATATCGTCTTATTCCATATCTTTACAGTGAATATATGAAGGCGGCTCTGAACGATGATATGTATTTCCGGCCGTTGGGCTTTGTTTATTCGGAGGATAAGATTGCTGTACATGTGGAAGACCAGCTGCTCCTTGGAAATGAGATCATGATCGCTCCGGTTTATGAACAGAACGCAAGAGGCCGTTATGTATATCTTCCGGAGGAGATGAAGTTTGTGAAATTCCTTCCGGATGGAACCATTGCAGAGGAGATCCTTGAAAAGGGTGTTCATTATGTAGAGGTGGCACTGAATGAGATTCCGTTGTTTATCCGGAAGGGAAAATGTATTCCGGTTGCAGAAGCAGCGGAATGTGTGGCAGCTCTGGATACAAAAAATATGCAGCTTCTCGGATATGAAGGTGCGGAGTATACCTTATATGAGGACGATGGGGTCCATAAGGATTACGACAGAGAAGAAAATTACCGTGTTCTGAAAAAATAAAGTCAGCAAAATGAAATATAAATTTCTGTGTTACATCATTTACGTTAAACAGTATAAAGAATGCAGGATGTGAACAGTTGATAAACAGAAAAGCCGTAAGTATATGTGAAAGTTTCTTAAACATATATCTTACGGCTTTTGCTACTGCTGCTTTACATAAAATATTTTATGTAAAGCAATTCGCATTCTGTTTAAATAACACTTCAGAAAGATTTGTTTATGCTTCTTCCTCAATCTGGATAACATTTTTCAGTACAGAGCAGCATGCCATGTCACCGATAACATTGACACAGGTGGCGCCCATATCACAGAGGGTATTGATACTGATATAAACACCAAGAACTCCGGCAGGAAGTCCGGCCATAGTTGCCAGTGCTGCGAAAGATGCGATAGCACCACCGGGAACACCTGGAGTACCAACGGAAAGCAGTACGTTTGCAAGAAGGATAATGATCATAAGAGGAATACTTACATGGATCCCGCAGGCGTTTGCAAAGAACATGATCATAAAGGACATCAGGATAGATACAGCATCCATATTAACGGTAGCACCAAGAGGAATGGCGATGCTGGTGATCTGGTTGGATACGCCCATTTCTTCTTCCATACACTGCTTGCTTAATGGAATGGTTGCGGAGCTTGAGCAGGTTCCGAAGGCGTTCAGTGCTGCTGGCAGGATCGCTTTCAGGAATTTCAGCGGACTCTGTTTGCCGATCAGCTTTACAGAGAAACCGTACACTACAATAGCGAAGCCAAAGAATGCCACATACAGAATGACAAGCTGTGTTGCAAGGGAAATGATCGTTTCAGTTCCGTTGGCTTCCACAACCGGTACGATGGTACAGAAAACACCGATGGGTGTAAAGTACATGATGGTTGTGATGATCTTCAGGCATACTTCATTGATGGAATCAATCAGATTCAGGAATGGAGTTCCTTTTTCACCGACTGCGATCAGTGTGAAACCGATGATCAGGGCAAACACCAGAACCTGGAGCATGTTTCCGTCAGCAAATGCGGCGATTGGGTTGGAAGGGATCAGGTTTTTCAGGGTGTCAAGGATACTGCTCATTTCTGTAGCCTGGATATCGGCTGTTGCCATCTCAAATTTGACTCCCTTTCCGAGATGGATCAGTCTCGGGATGATCAGTCCGCACAGGCTGGCAAGTGCCGTTGTGCAGAGAAAATAGATCATGGATGCTGCAGTGATCTTGCCGGTAGTACGTGCGTTTCCGATGGAACAGATTCCAATGACAATGGAACAGAAGACCATGGGAAAGATCATCATGTTCAGGGCGTTCATGTAGATACTTCCGATCAGACTGGTCACAGTGAGGACAGGTTCAAACCGTCCGGCCAGGAAAAGTCCTGTGAGGATACCCAGGATCAGTCCTGTAAAGATCGCACCGGTAATATGCTTCCGGTACCAGGAATAAAAAGATTTCATTTATGCGTTCCCTCCTAAGATAAATATGTATGGTATGTATAATATAGGAAAATACATGCAGGAAATTATATCATGTGAAAAAAGAAGCGTCAACTAAACCAGGCCAGGATTGCAGGTTCATGTATATTTTGATGGAAAAAGGCTGTTTTTGGATTTTTGTTTGACAAATACATCATAAGTAGTTAAAATTAATAGCAGTGTGTGAAAGCATTAAAGTATTAATACTGAGTAATTTGTCAGGAGGAATAAAAAAATGGCTGCACCTTATAACCATAGAGCCATCGAAGCGAAATGGCGCACAAACTGGGAGAAAAAGCCGGTAAATGTCAATGATGGCAAGAAACCGAAATACTACTGTCTGGATATGTTCCCGTATCCGTCCGGAAACGGTCTTCATGTAGGACACTGGAGAGGTTATGTGATCTCTGATGTATGGAGCCGCTATAAAATGCTCCAGGGTTATTACCTGATCCATCCGATGGGATGGGACGCTTTTGGTCTCCCGGCTGAGAACTATGCCATCAAGATGGGTGTTCATCCGGCAGTATCTACAGCAGCAAACATCAAAAATATCAAACGTCAGATCAACGATATCGCAGCGATCTATGACTGGGATATGGAGGTTAACACAACAGATCCGGAATTCTATAAATGGACACAGTGGATCTTTGTAAAAATGTTCAAAGAGGGGCTTGCATATGAGAAGGAGTTCCCGATCAACTGGTGCCCTTCCTGTAAGACAGGTCTTGCAAATGAAGAGGTTGTAAACGGATGCTGCGAGCGTTGTGGCACTCCGGTTACCAAAAAGAACCTCCGTCAGTGGATGCTCCGTATCACAAAATATGCAGACAGACTTTTAAGTGATCTGGATAAACTGGACTGGCCGGAGAAGGTTAAAAAGATGCAGACAGACTGGATCGGCAAATCCTACGGCGCAGAGGTCGATTTCCCGGTTGAGGGAAGAGAAGAGAAGATCACGGTCTATACAACAAGACCGGATACTCTTCATGGAGCAACATTCATGGTACTTGCACCGGAGCATGCTCTTGCAAAATCTCTTGCAACAGACGAGACAAGAGAGGCTGTAGAGAAATATATCTTTGATGCTTCCATGAAATCCAATGTAGACCGTCTTCAGGATAAAGAGAAGACCGGTGTGTTCACAGGTACTTATGCGATCAATCCGCTGAACGGCGAGAAGCTTCCAATCTGGCTTTCTGACTATGTACTTGCTGATTATGGTACAGGTGCTATCATGTGTGTACCTGCTCATGATGACCGTGACTTTGAGTTCGCAAAGAAATTCGATATTCCGATCATCCAGGTTATCGCAAAAGATGGTAAAGAAATTCAGAATATGACAGAAGCTTACACAGAGGCTTCCGGAACCATGATCAACTCCGGTGAGTGGAACGGAATGGAATCTTCCGTACTGAAGAAGGAAGCACCGCATATCATCGAGAAGCTGGGTATCGGACGTAAGACTGTCAACTACAAACTGAGAGACTGGGTATTTTCCCGCCAGCGTTACTGGGGTGAGCCGATCCCGATCGTACACTGCCCGAAATGCGGTGCGGTACCGGTACCGGAGGATCAGCTTCCGTTAAGACTTCCGGAGGTAGAAAGCTACCAGCCGACAGGAACCGGAGAGTCACCGCTTGCAGCTATTGACGAGTGGGTAAATACCACATGCCCATGCTGTGGTGCTCCTGCAAAACGTGAGACAAACACCATGCCTCAGTGGGCAGGATCTTCCTGGTATTTCCTCCGTTATGTAGATAATAAGAATAATAAAGAACTGGTTTCCAAAGAGAAAGCTGATAAATATCTGCCGGTAGATATGTATATCGGTGGTGTAGAGCATGCTGTTCTTCATCTTCTGTACTCCAGATTCTACACCAAGTTCCTGTATGATATCGGAGCTATTGATTTCGATGAGCCGTTTGTCAAGCTGTTCAACCAGGGTATGATCACAGGTAAAAACGGAATCAAGATGAGTAAATCCAAAGGAAATGTTATTTCACCGGATGATCTTGTAAATGATTACGGATGTGATTCCTTACGTATGTATGAGCTGTTCGTAGGACCGCCGGAACTGGATGCAGAATGGGATGACAGAGGAATCGATGGTGTATCCAGATTCCTGAAACGTTTCTGGAATCTGGCTCTTGACAGCATTGAGAAAGATATCCCGGCGACCAAAGAGATGGAGAAGACCCGTCATAAGATGGTATACGATATCACCAGCAGACTTGAGGCCTTCAGCCTGAATACCGTAGTGTCCGGATTTATGGAATACACAAACAAGCTGATCGCTATCGCAAAGCAGAACGACGGCGCTGTTGACAAAGAAACCATCGAGACAGTTACCATTCTTCTTGCGCCATTTGTTCCTCATATTGCAGAGGAGATCTGGGAGAAGCTTGGTCATGAGGATTCCGTTTTCCATGCACAGTGGCCGGCTCACGATGAGGAGCTTATGAAGGATGATGAGATCGAGGTTCCGGTTCAGATCAACGGCAAGACCAAGGCTGTTATCAGTATTCCGGCAGAAATCTCCAAAGAAGATGCGATTGCCGAAGGAAAGAAGGCAGTTGCAGATAAGATTTCCGGAAATATTATCAAAGAGATTTACGTACCGAAGAAGATCATCAATATCGTAGTAAAGTAATAAGATAAATCAAAAACACCCGAAGCAGGGCGGAAGATATTTCTGCCTTTGCCAGGGTGTTTTTTATATGGATAAACATCGTGAAGTAAGTATGCACAAAAATAACGAATGTTATTTCATCTAAATTTTATATCTAATTTGCGATTATCCGCATAAACACTATACTTTCAAGCACTTTGAAGTATAGAAAATTATTTAATTTACCACGAATTTACCACAATTGAATGAGCCTTGATATGACAATAAAATAGCACTAAAAAGACACCCTTTACACCTGAGTGGTGTCTTTTGTTAAAAAGCAGTCAATCCTAAGACTAACTGCTTTGTGTGTATGGATATAAAGTTGTCAAACTGGGATTGTATGTTGGAAATTATTCTACATCAATCACATCATCTTCACCTATTTCTATGAAAGTGGTGCTACTATCTGTTGAAACGTTTTTAGATACTGACATATTAAATATTATCAAGAGGATATTCAATAGCACAATTACTAGGAATATAACCCCAGCAATTTTCCAAATTTTTTTGCTACGCCTATTCTTAATTGCCATCTGTTCACTGATTTTTGCAAGTTGTTCTGCGATGACATCATTATCATCTTCATCAGGTATTGTTCCTCCAAGCAATACAAATTAACATTATAGTTGCATTACTCTTATATTGATGTAAAACTTAATATTCTATTGTTCCCAATATCACATAGAACCGAATTTACTACCACTATCTTATTTAAAAATGAAAATATCTTCTATCGGTGCATTGAGAACCCGTGAAATATCAATCGCCAGTTTTAGAGATGGATTGTATTGTGCTTTTTCCAACCTCATAATTGTTTCTCTACGAACCCCGACTTTTTCTGCCAGTTGTTCTTGTGTTAAACCTTGTGCTACACGATATACCTTTAAGTTGCACATGAAATCTTCTACCATGACTTATTCTCCTTTTTCGTAGCGGTATAATAAATAGTTGCTAAGAAAAATGACTAAAGCATAGATAAGTGAAACAGAAATGAGCATAAAAATTGCACACCATTCCACATTACGAGAAAACATTCCTATTGCCATAAGCCAAATGACTATAAAGAGAAGTTTAAATCCTACTTTATAGGCGTTTATTTCTGCTTTTCTTTTATTTTCTAAAAAAAGTTCATCTTCTAAAGTGTGAGAAAGTTTTCCTTCAAAGAAAAAGCCGAAAAAGCCAAAAAATATAAAGAATACAAAAGGATATATTTTCCCATATTCAAAATAAGTCCAAAAACCGCTAAAACCTAGAAATCCAAATATTCCACACAGTCCCCAATATGAAGATACTGTTCTTGAATAGTTTTTGTCTTTAAAATTTTTAGAAAAGGCGTTTTTAAAGAAGATAACTGTTACATATAAGACATAAATAGCTATCAAAGCACCGACTATCAACATTGGTATATCCTTTATGGAAAATACATAATTAGACATATCCATGTTTTTAACCCAGCGTGCGTCGTTAAATAATAAAGAGTAAATTATCCCTGCAATCAGTAATATTACACACCCTACTCCCATAAAGATAACTTGTTTCATTTGTTTTTTTGTCATAATCATCCCTCTTTTCAATGTGATGTTTTTGTATCTTTATAAGACAAATATATCACTTAATATAAATGGTGTCAACAAGAAAATGATACAAATACATCTCATATCGTTTTTATATAATTTACTACAAATCAGATTTTGTCCCTTTCTTCCTCTTGTCTGCCACAAACAGTAAAGGAAAAGCCCTGTCAAGAGCCTTGCCACCATTGGTGGTGCTTTGCACTCTTTACTGGGCTTTTTGTTTGCTGTATCTTCTACAAAGAGGAAAAGGGTTACTCGTCCTCATCATCAAAATCGTTATTTTTCAATACTTCCCGTAATAATTCCATATCTTCTTTTGAATTGGGGTTTATCATTTTTACGACTTGATAAGGTGTCCTATATTTATGTCCCTCTATGCTTTCACCGAACATATCCATGCTGTATAAATCATCATAGTGGTCTAACAGTTTTTGAAACTTCAAATGCTGGATAAATTCTTTGATTGGATAAAGGTCGGACGCTACAATGCTTTTTCCGTTGATGTAGTCGGTAATATATTCCCGTAACTTTTTCAACTCATATTCCAGCCATTCTTCTTCGCTGTCAAAGAAGTTGTCATAATGCCCATGTTTTAATTCTGCATTTAGTCGTTCTTCAATTCTTAAAAACTGGCAGACTTCCTTTTCGGCTTGATTAACATACTTCCATTCTCCCGACAGTAATTCATTTGGGGTTACACCCAGCACGTCCATTATCTTTTCTAATGTATCAAAGGTAGGATAATTCACACCACGTTCAATCTTGGAAAGGCTCTGCATATTGATACCGATTTTGTCCGCAAGTTCCTGTTGTTTCATTCCTCTGTATTTTCTTATGGTTTGTATGTTCTCTCCTAAGAAACTGATTTTCTTTTCATAATGCTCCATAACTTAGTATAACCGCTCCTTTCGTTGCTTTTTTTGACGTTTATAAGCATATCATACTTAATCTATATCCAAAAGTCAACAAAAACTTCTTGACAAGTAATTCTAATGGCGTTATTATCGTGTTAGATAGAGCGATTAAGCACGCTAGGGTCAATCACACGCTTGAGTAAGCATATAGAATAGATATTTTCACTTTGATAGCATGAATAGGCATGGACTATCAGACTGAAAATCGGATTTCTGACTGGGCTGTTCCGTTTAGCCACGAGCCTTACAAGGCTCGTGAGCGTTAAGAACGGGGCAGACACAGGAAGAAAGGGAACGCCTTTAGGCGTTCGTAAAGGGCGTATATGTAACACCGCCCTGCGCATACATGTCATAGTACCTAGAAACTGTGATAAATAAAGGAAAAAACACGATTTTTACCTCGCAAAAAAACGGGAAGTACGAAAGGAGTAATGCACTATAACTACACACAAAAATTTATCCGTTAAGATTGATTACATCAGCATTGTATTTGATACTGCAACCGCAGAAGATGTTATCATGCACATTTTAGGTTTACCGACTGACATTTTCAATGTCTATCCGGCAAGCGTTAAATTCAAGACCTATCAGGCACGCTGGCAGATTGGAGATATTTATGTATCGGGGGACGCAAGAAAGACAGAGGACAATCCACAAGGGCTAGGCTGTTATCTTGTTATGACTGGCAGAGGTTGTGATGATATTTTCCGTATTCTCGACAGTAGGAATTATACCTTTGGGGATATGTTCCGACGCTGTGAGCGAAGATACGGACTGGATAACTTCCATTTCACAAGACTTGATATTGCCATTGATGATAGGAACGAAAAGCCATTCTTTACCATAGAGCAGATAAAGAAGAAATGTGAAAAAGAGGAATTTATCTCGAATAGTGAGGGCTACCACTTTGACGAAAGCAAGTTTGATGATTTCGACACTGCAAAGACCGTTTATATCGGTGCTGGAAAATCGGGATTGTCCTACCGCTTTTATGATAAGGATAAGGAAGTCTGTTCAAAACATAATAAGACGCTTGAGGAAGTCGGCAGTTGGAAACGAACAGAAATGCAACTGCGTGATGATAAGGCTCATGTTTTTGCCATGACATTTAAGGACAGACCGCTGGAACTTGGAGAACTGGCTTTCGGGCTATTGGCAAACAACCTACGCTTTGTCGTGCCAAACAGAAACGAAAGTAATAAGAGCAGATGGAAAACGTGTCGGTTTTGGGAACGCTTTTTAGGGGCTGTGGAAGTCTTGAAACTGCAAGTACCAAAACAGCAAAATTCCCTTGAGGAAACACAGCAATGGCTCACAGAGGGTGGCGTGATTTCCGCTGTCAAAAGTTTTTATTTCTTAGAAGAACATGACGCATTAGGTGGACTGGAAAAAGTAGGAACTATGCTTGATAAGGCAAGATACAGCAATTCCCTTTCCAGTAAATTAACCGCCCATTTACAGAGGATAAACCGCACCGACCTTATCCCCTATATCCAGTATGACACGAAACATGGGAAAGGGGGTATCTGATGAATAACAACGATATTCCCGTATGGGAAAAATACACCCTTACCATTGAAGAAGCGTCAAAGTATTTCCGTATCGGAGAAAACAAGTTAAGACGATTGGCAGAGGAAAACAAGGACGCTGGCTGGCTCATTATGAATGGCAACCGCATACAGATTAAACGCCGACAGTTTGAACAGGTCATTGACAAATTGGACGCTATCTAGTGCAAATGAGCCTTGTATGTGTTATGATGAACACAAGTCATATCAAGGCTCTTTCCAACAAGGAAAGGAGCAGACAGCATGAAAGAAAAAAGACGGGATAACAAAGGACGTATCCTGCATACTGGAGAGAGCCAACGAACAGACGGAAAATACTTATATAAATATGTGGACGCATTTGGAAACACAAAATATGTGTATGCTTGGAGATTGACACCCACAGACCCGACA
>NZ_JAMOYY010000052.1:0-19488 GCF_023669475.1 Blautia sp. MB18-30
GTATATTAAATGTTACATTTGATATTTCGTGGTTTTATCAAGGTATTGAGGATTTTAAAAGTGTAGTAATAAGAAATTTGATAGTCAGGATTATATGTCTTAGTGGAATTTTTATTTTTATAAAGACAGCAAATGATACGTGGAAATATGTACTGATTTTGATGCTGGCCCAGATTTTAGGAAGTCTTTCGATGTGGCGAGTGATGCCTCAATACATATGCTTTGTGAAAAGAATTAATCCATTTGACGGGTTTAAGGATATTTTATTGATTTTTTTACCATCTATTGCAATTCAAGTATATACGATTCTTGATAAGAGTATGATTGGATGGATTACTGGTTCAGATTATGCTAATGGTTGTTATGAACAATCAGAGAGAATCGCGCGCCTTGCAATGACTGTTGTAACTTCTATAGGTACGGTTGTTCTTCCACGAGTAGCTAATCTGTTTCAAAAGTCTAATCTTGATGAAGCAAAAAGATATGTATATCAGGCATTTCGGGTTGTGTGGCTGCTTGCGATTCCTATTATGTTTGGTTTGATGGGGGTTTCATCGGTATTTATACCTTTATTTCTGGGATCTGGCTTTGATGATGCAATAGGGCTGTTGTGTATTTTTTCCATTTTAGTATTGGTTGTGAGTTTAGCATATGTGACTGGAATATCTTATCTGATACCTACCAAACAGCAAAATGTTTATACCGCAGCAGTTACTATAGCGGCAATTGTAAATTTCTGTATGAATCTTATATTGATTCCAAGAGTCGGAGTGTTTGGCGCAGCAATTGCATCAATTGTAGCGGAAACAATAGGAACTGCTATTCAAATTATATATTGTATATCAAAGAAACAATTGAATGCCAAACAGATTTTTGTGCCTTGTTGGAAGTATCTCTTATCTGGAAGTATCATGCTATTGTTTGTAGAGACATTGAAAACGAAGTTCTCAGGCGGTATTGTTTCATTATGTGTTCTGATTTGTACAGGCGGATTGAGTTATGTTGGTGTTTTATTAATATTAAGAGATAGATTTTTCATTGACAATATAAACAAGATTTTAAAAAGGAAGTAATAGAAATGGGACAGATAAAAGTAACAAAAGCATCAATTGAAGGATTATATGTGATTGAGCCTGCTGTTCACGGAGATGAACGAGGCTACTTCATGGAAACATATAATCTTAATGATATGAAAGAAGCTGGGCTTAATCTGCATTTTGTTCAAGACAATCAAAGTATGAGTACTAAGGGGGTATTACGAGGACTTCATTTTCAAAAACAATATCCGCAAGGTAAACTTGTAAGGGTTATCAGAGGATCTGTATTTGATGTTGCAGTTGATTTAAGAGCTAACAGTAGAACATATGGACAGTGGTATGGTGTTGAACTTACTGAAAAAAACAAAAAACAATTTTATATTTCTGAAGGATTCGCGCATGGATTCTTGGTGTTAAGTGACATGGCAGAGTTTTGTTATAAATGTACCGATTTTTATCATCCAGGAGATGAAGGTGGTCTTGCATGGAATGATCCTGAGATTGGAATTACTTGGCCGGAATTGAAGGGAGAATATAACGGTACAGCATCTGGAAAAGGATATACGTTGAATGATGGAACGAAGCTTAATTTGTCAGATAAAGATCAAAAATGGCAGAGACTTAAAGAAACATTCAAATTTTAGTTTCATTTTATGATAAATGAAGAAAGGCATAAAATATGAAAGTTGCAGTAGCAGGAACAGGATATGTTGGTTTATCCATAGCGACATTGTTATCACAGCATCATGAAGTAATGGCAGTTGATATTATTCCGAAAAAAATAGAAAAAATTAATAAGAGAATCAGTCCGATTCAGGATGAGTATATTGAGAAGTACTTAACAGAAAAAGAATTAAATTTGACAGCTACACTGGATGCAGAGGAGGCATATAAGGATGCGGATTTTGTTGTCATTGCCGCTCCGACGAATTATGATAGTAAGAAGAATTTCTTTGATACTTCTGCAGTAGAGGCAGTTATTAAGCTAGTGATTCAGTATAATCCGGATGCGGTAATGATCATTAAGTCTACGATCCCAGTTGGTTTTACAGCCAGTGTCAGAGAGAAGTATCATTGTGACAATATTATTTTCAGTCCAGAGTTTCTTAGGGAATCAAAGGCGCTATATGATAATTTATATCCATCCAGAATTATCGTGGGAACTGATGTACAGAACGCAAGGCTTGTAAAGGCAGCCAATACTTTTGCAGGAATGTTGCAGGAAGGTGCAATTAAAGAAAACATTGATACTTTGATTATGGGATTCACTGAAGCAGAGGCGGTTAAACTTTTTGCAAATACATATCTGGCACTGAGGGTATCTTATTTTAATGAACTTGACACTTATGCTGAGATGAAAGGACTGAATACACAGCAGATTATTAACGGAGTATGTCTGGATCCGCGTATTGGTTCTCATTATAATAATCCATCCTTTGGATATGGTGGATATTGTTTGCCGAAAGACACGAAGCAGCTTTTGGCAAACTATGAAGATGTTCCACAGAATATGATGTCTGCCATTGTAGAATCTAACAGAACGAGGAAAGACTTTATTGCCGACAGAGTTTTACAGAAGGCAGAATACTATGCTTATGGTGATGAAAATACTTATGATGTTTCAATGGAAAAAGAGGTTGTAATTGGTGTATATCGTCTTACCATGAAATCAAATTCAGATAATTTCCGTCAGTCTTCTATACAAGGTGTGATGAAGCGCATTAAAGCCAAAGGTGCCACCATTATTGTTTATGAACCGACATTAGAGGACGGGACAACATTTTTTGGAAGTAAAATTGTAAATGATCTTGAGGCATTTAAAGAGCAGAGTCAGGCGATTATTGCAAATAGATATGATAAATGTCTGGATGATGTAAAAGAACGAGTATACACAAGAGATATCTTTTACAGAGATTAAAAGATAAGTTATAAATTTAAATGGATATTTATAAAACAATTACTAAGCACAATCCTAGTTGGGGAATAACAGGGGGTTGTTGGTTTTTCGTATTTTTATTGTGTTTTAGCCGGATCATAAAACAGTCATACAAAAGTAACAGAATTAACTTTTCACAAAGTCTGGCGTATATCGCAATTTATATATTTCTTTGGACGGTATTGGAGTCTACAGTTTTTACTCGCATTCCACAGGCATATCCTCAATATGAACTTCATATATTCTGGTCCTGGAAAGCATTTTTTGTATATCATGACAATGAGATGCTGAAGGAAAATATTCTAAATTGCATATTATTGATGCCGTATGGCTGTTTATTGCCAGGTGCTTTAGATAAGAGAATCAGCTGGAAAAGAGGTTTGGTGATTGGAATGGGAACATCGTTTGTGATAGAACTATTGCAGTTGATCACCTGCCGAGGATTGTTTGAGTTTGATGATATTATCCACAATGGGGTTGGATGTATGATGGGAGCTGTTTTGGGTTCCTGGTGTTGGCTGAGAATGCTAAAGAAATTTAAAATGCTCAGGAAGCCTCACGCTTCCTGAGCATTTTCTCAAATTATCATTTCTCCCGCAATTTCAGAACATCCTCAAGTGGCAGCCCTGAAAACCTGCTGATATCCTCAGGTGAGAATCTGAAATCCTCTAGCATGCGCTGTGCAGTAAGTAAAGCATGTTCCTGAAGACCCTGGATGCGACCTTGGGATAGGCCTTGAGATAGACCTTCGGCGCGTGCATCATCACACATTTCCTGAACAGCCTGGCACATATTAATGCTCCTTTATGTTTCTGTGAAACATAAATTGATACCTTACTATTTCTTCTGTAATTTGAGTACTTCCGTAAGGGGAAGTCCTGAATATTTGGAGATATCCTCAGGAGAGAACCTGGAATCCTGCAGCATGCGCTGTGCAGTAAGTAAAGCATGTTCCTGAAGACCTTGGGATAGACCCTGGGCGCGACCTTGGGATAGGCCTTGAGATAGACCTTCGGCGCGTGCATCATTGCACATTTCCTGAACAGCCTGACACATATTAACACTCCCTTCTGTTTCTGTGAAACGTAAATGGATACCGGTTATGGAGTCAATGACCCGGGCTGCTTTGAGCTCGAGTGACCGGAAGCCGGGGTTATGTGATGTAAGCTCCTGAAGCTTCCGTTTATCTTTGGAATATTTGATGAAGAGCATGACTTCTTTGAGATTGCTCTGGAGTTTGTCAAGTTCTTCATCCTTTATCTCGGCAGGTGAGAAAAGATTGATCCGATAATCCGGTACCATAGACAGGATCTCGGGGTCCTGGATAGAGAGCATTTCGTGGAGGCTTCTGGGAGCTTTCCAGGTGTCGGGACCGAAGTACACGACTGTGGTTATGACCGGGATGAGCCGGTCATCCTTGTAGAAGCCGGTGAGATATTCTCCGGATGTGGAGGGCCATTGTTTTGCTTCTCTGTGTGATCTGGCGGAATTTTCCACCTGTCCTGCGTATTCTAATGCATCATAGACCATGTTTTTGACCGGCATTGCGAAGTGGGGTTCCGACTGGTTCTCAATCCCAAGGAGAAGATAAATTCTTGAATCATCACGCATAACATTAAGAGATTTGAATTCGTCCCGGAATTTCTGGACGGGAACTTCTGAAGTGCCGGATCCGTAGGGGACAGCGAGAGCTGTGGTATCCAGTGGATGAAGCGTGTCAGGGTCTATGACGTTTTTTCCTTTGTACAGCATATGGTTGAACACATCCGCAAAAACGCGGTTGTCAGCCATGTAATCTTTGGTGATGGTATCCTTTGTACCCATAGGTTTCACCACCTTCGATCTTGTTATGTGATCAGAGTTATTTTATCATCTGATCCATTTTAAGGGTAACATAGTTTATTGCTTTTGGAAAGAGGATTTTGTGAAAAAGCTTCAGAGCTGCACAGGTAAAGCGGATATGTTTGTCGAACGGAATCGAAATAAATCAATAGACAAAAAGAGCGTATTGTGCTACTCTGAAAGCACGAATCACGTGGCAATTGGCATATTTATATGTGATTTTTCGCATTGAAAGGGAGTGGAACGCGGAATATAAAGAGACCGAAGCTACCGGTGGGAATCGAGAATTTTCAGAAAATTCGTCAGGCGGGTTTTTATTATGTAGATAAGACCAGGCTTATCGAACAACTGATCGATCAGTGGGGGAAAGTAAATCTGTTTACAAGACCTCGGCGTTTTGGGAAAACATTGAATATGAGTATGCTTCGTTGTTTCTTCGAGATCGGGGCAGATGAAGCTCTGTTTGAAGGTCTTTATATTTCCCGGAAACAAGAACTGTGTGAACAGTATATGGGGAAATTTCCGGTAGTGTTTTTATCGCTGAAGAATGTTGATGGACTTACCTTTGAGAATGCGCGCTATCAGCTGACAGAACTGGTAGGCAGAGAGGCCAGTCGTTTTCTGTTTTTATTGGAGAGTGACAGACTGACAGAAACGGATAAAGATATATATCGTACATTGATCTCTGTAGAGAATGGCAGATATTCTATGGATGAAAATATCCTTTCTTCTGCGCTGCAGATATTGTCTCAGCTGCTGCATAAGCATTATGGGCAGAAGACGATCATTTTTATAGATGAATATGATGTTCCTCTGGATAAGGCTTTTCAGCATGGCTATTATAAAGAAATGGTGTTCATGATACGCGGTGTGTTCGGACAGGGACTTAAGACTAACGATTCTCTGTATTTTGCAGTATTAACAGGGTGTCTTCGCGTGTCTAAAGAGAGTATTTTTACAGGACTTAATAACTTCAAAGTGCTTTCGATCACGGATCATCGATTTGATGAGCATTTTGGTTTTACAGATGATAAGGTCTGCAGATTGCTTACAGCATATGGCAGGGAGGATCATCTTTCCGAAACAAAGGGATGGTATGATGGATATCATTTTGGAAATACGGATGTGTACTGCCCATGGGATGTGATCAATCATGTAGATTGTTTGTGTGGGAATCCGGATGCGGAGCCGCAGTCTTACTAGATCATACATTAGGACCAATAGATCCGAGTTTACATACCCCATTGAATCCCAGGTTGCAGGATGGAGGCATATATCCGGTAAGTGTAGAGGCTGTTAAAGGATATCTTGAATTTGCAAAAAATGAAATGCAGATTGATGATACAGCGTCCCTTGCAAGTATTTTTGAAAAGTTGACAGATTTTGTACATCCTTTGGTTTTGGGGGAAGTTTACCGTTCCAAGGCTCAGTTTCAAATGATGGCAGAGAAATTACTTCAAAATCAGGTTAGAGATCCGGAAAAGATTAAGAAGATCATAGCATTTCTGTGCAGCGAATCTGGAAGTCATGATTATACTATTAACAGACGGGAAGCTAAGGATGAACTGGGATTAAATATTATAAAACCATCCGAGACACAATATAAAATCATCAAAAAGATTTATGATGATATAAACGAAGAATTGATGTTTAGCAAACCATTTTTACTAACGGAAGTGAATGGTGCATATGTGGTGCGTAGAGGCCTGTTGGAAAGTATAGTTGGAGGAGCGGATTATTTTTCAACAGAAGGGACTGTTATCCGGGGAACTTTGCCAGATGGATAGATTGCTGTTTAAAACAGAGTGAATTTTGAAGGCTGGAGGCATGACTGTTTAATAGAAAAAATGCAGGTACAGTCAAGCAATAGAATGGAGGATATTGTTTATGAAAGAGGTAGTGAATTCCAAACATAATACTGCAGTTACAACATCATATACTGCATATCATGCAATTACTACGTCTGCAATACCTACCGATACAGAAAAATATGTTATTGTAAATCCAGAAGAATCGATTAATATTGATGTTAATGAAGAGGGAAAGTATTCTGTATTTGATATTGCAAACTGGTTTTTGACTAAAGGACAGATGACTCATAAAAAATTGCAGAAATTATGTTATTATGCACAGGCCTGGTGTTATGCTTTGAAAGGTTTTCGACTTATGAATACAGATTTTCAGGCTTGGGTACATGGACCGGTTTCTCCTGCATTATGGGAGCGTTTTAAGGCATTTGGATATGATACGATTTGTATAAAAGAGAAGGTTGCTCTGAAGATATCAGATGATGATATTCGATTGTTGGAAGATGTGTGGGATACGTATGGAGAGAGCACTGGCAATGCGCTTGAGACACTTACACATAGAGAATTACCCTGGATAGAAGCTCGGAGAGGATATGAACCAGAGGAGAGATGTACAGTTATCATTTCTCCTGAAACGATGGCATCTTACTATAAGGCTATTTATTGTGGTGATTAATAATGGCAAAATTAACGGAAAAACAAAATCGGGAAGTACCTTTTGAATTGTGTTTTAAATATCATTTGGAGAATGGGTATACATTTAAGGAACTTACACCGGAAAATGTGAAACAGTTTCAAATATTTTTGAACAAGGTTTCTCAAATGACAGTCACACAGGTAGATAAAGCGTATTCGCATAAACCAGATACGGATGATGTGTATAATGGAATGCAGGTATATCATTATGCAGTAACTGAGGTATTTCGTATACATGTTGTTATAGAAGCAGGATATTATAAGATCATACGATTGGACCCAAGACATAAAGTACATAGAAGTTAACGGAATAAAATATATTATAGTAATAAAAACAAGATATATTGATGCATAAGGATAATGCGGAAATAACATTGTCCTTATACATTAATATATAAGATAAGTTATAAATATCAGCACACAAAGGAGAGCAAGAAATGGGAAAATATTTTGGTACAGATGGATTCCGTGGGGAGGCGGGTGTTTCGTTGACAGCGGATCATGCATTTAAGATCGGGCGTTTTCTGGGATGGTATTATAATGAGCTGCGCAGAAGAGCGGGGGAGACGGCTGCGGCCAGGATCGTGATCGGCAAGGATACCCGACGTTCCAGCTATATGTTTGAGTATTCACTGGTTGGAGGACTGGTGGCGTCCGGAGCGGATGCTTATCTTCTCCACGTGACAACAACACCGTCTGTGGCTTATGTTGCCCGTACCGATGGCTTTGACTGTGGTATTATGATCTCTGCCAGCCATAATCCCTATTATGATAACGGGATCAAGCTGATTAATGGCCAGGGTGAGAAGATGGAAGAGGAGATCATCGCGCTGGTGGAGGATTATCTGGATGACCGTCTTCAGCTGTTCGGACAGAAATGGCGTGAGATTCCTTTTACAAAGGGCGGTGAAATCGGCAGGACGGTGGATTATTCTGCAGGCCGGAACCGTTACATAGGATATCTGATCTCCCTGGGAGTATATTCCTTTAAGGGAATGAGGATTGGTCTGGACTGTGCCAACGGAAGTGCATGGAATATCGCAAAGGCGGTTTTTGATGCGCTGGGAGCGAAGACTTATGTGATCAATGCTGAGCCGGATGGTACCAATATCAATAACAATGCCGGTTCCACCCATATCGAGGGTCTTCAGAAGCTTGTAGTGGAGAAGGGGCTGGATGTTGGTTTTGCCTACGACGGAGATGCGGACCGCTGTCTCTGTGTGGATGAGAAGGGAAATGTGGTCAGCGGAGATGCGATCCTCTATGTGTACGGTCGTTACATGAAGGAGCGCGGAAAGCTTCTCACCAATACGGTTGTAACTACGGTAATGTCCAATTTTGGCCTTTACAAGGCTTTTGATGCTCTTGATATCGAGTATGCGAAGACAGCAGTAGGGGATAAATATGTTTATGAATATATGATGCAGAATGGCTGCCGTATTGGTGGTGAGCAGTCCGGGCATATTATTTTTTCCAAGTATGCATCTACCGGGGATGGCATCCTTACAAGTCTGAAGATGATGGAAGTTATAATGGCAAGGAAGAAAAAGCTCAGTGAGCTTACCGCTGATCTGGCGATCTATCCCCAGGTTCTTGAGAACGTGCGTGTCCATGACAAGGCAGCAGCGCAGGCAGATGTGGATGTGCAGGCAGCAGTAGAGCGTGTGGCTGAGGCGCTTGGAGACACCGGAAGGATCCTGGTGAGAGAATCCGGCACAGAACCTCTGCTCCGTGTTATGGTTGAGGCAGAGAGTGAGGAACTTTGCAGAAAATATGTGGACCAGGTGGTTGAGATCGTCCGTAAGAAGGGGCATGTGGCAGAGTGATGTCCTGGATGCAGACCGCAGGTGTCTGAAGAACGGAGCAGTCAGAAGAATATAAAAATGCAATAAGAGGAGAAAAAAATCATGTGTGGAATTGTAGGTTTTACAGGCAGGCATCAGGCAGCACCCATCCTTCTGGACGGGCTTTCCAAACTGGAATACAGAGGATATGATTCCGCCGGCATCGCAGTGCGTGACGGGGAAAAGGATATCGAGATCATTAAGGCGAAGGGCCGTCTGAAGGTCCTTCTGGAGAAAACAAACGCAGGTGAATCTGTTCCGGGTATGTGCGGAATCGGTCATACCCGCTGGGCAACTCACGGAGAACCATCAGAGGTCAATGCCCATCCTCATGTCAGTGATAACGGAAATGTGGCAGCTGTGCATAACGGCATTATCGAGAATTACCAGGAGCTGAAGGAGAAGCTTCTCCGCAGGGGATATTCTTTTTATTCTTCCACAGATACGGAGGTTGCTGTGAAGCTGGTGGATTATTACTACCAGAAATACGGCGGATCTCCGGTTGAGGCAGTGCGTCATGCAATGGTGCGTATCCGTGGTTCCTATGCGCTGGCAATGATGTTCCGGGATTATCCGGAAGAGATCTTTGTAGCGAGAAAAGACAGCCCTATGATCCTGGGTGTGGAGAATGGAGAATCCTATATCGCATCGGATGTTCCTGCGATCCTGAAGTATACAAGAAATGTTTATTATATCGGAAATCTGGAGCTGGCATGTGTAAAACCGGGTGAGATCACTTTTTACAATCTGGATGGTGAGGAGATCGAGAAGGAGCCTAAGATCATTGAGTGGGATGCAGAGGCAGCGGAGAAAGCCGGTTTTGAGCATTTCATGATGAAGGAGATCCATGAGCAGCCGAAGGCAGTCGCAGATACACTGAATTCCGTTATCCGGGAGGACAAGCTGGATCTGACGGAGATCGGTCTGGATGATGAGAGAATCCGCAGCATCAGCCAGGTTTATATCGTGGCCTGCGGCTCTGCTTACCATGTGGGAATGGCTGCACAGTATGTGATTGAGGATCTTGCAGGTATTCCGGTGCGTGTGGAGCTTGCTTCGGAGTTCCGTTACCGGAAGCCGCTTCTGGATCCTGACGGCCTGGCAGTGATCATCAGTCAGTCCGGTGAGACTGCGGACAGTCTGGCTGCGCTTCGGGAATGTAAGGAGAAGGGGATCCGCACGCTGGCTATTGTCAATGTGGTCGGCTCTTCCATTGCAAGAGAGGCGGATCATGTATTCTACACACTTGCAGGACCGGAGATCTCGGTTGCTACCACCAAGGCGTACAGTACACAGCTGATCGCTTCCTATGTGCTGGCATTGCAGATGGCACTGGTCCGCGGAAAGATCTCAGAGGAGCAGTGTGAGTCCTACATTAAGGAACTGAAGACACTTCCGGACAAGATCGGCAGGATCATCGAGGATAAGGAAAGGCTTCAGTGGTTTGCCTCCAAGCAGGCCAATGCAAAGGATATCTTTTTTATCGGAAGAGGGATCGATTATGCCATCAGCCTTGAGGGCAGCCTTAAGATGAAGGAGATCAGCTACATTCATTCTGAGGCGTATGCGGCTGGCGAGCTGAAGCATGGCACCATTTCCCTGATCGAGGACGGCACCCTTGTGATCGGTGTCCTGACACAGCCGGAGCTTTATGAGAAAACAGTCAGCAACATGGTGGAGTGCAGAAGCCGTGGGGCGTATCTGATGGGGCTTACTACGTTTGGAAACTATAATATCGAGGATACTGCAGATTTTACGGTTTATATCCCGAAAACAGATCCGCATTTTGCAACTTCGCTGGCAGTGATCCCGCTGCAGCTTCTGGGCTACTATGTCAGTGTAAATAAAGGTCTGGATGTGGATAAGCCGAGAAATCTTGCCAAGAGTGTTACCGTGGAATAAGGATATCTGTTTCATGGAAGGAACATTTTAGAGGCAGTTCCGTGACATCGTGAGAGCATAAAAGGATCATGATATCACGGAACTGTTTTTGCATTTGGCGATTTACGATATTTCTTGCTTTTATCAGTAAAAAAGCGTAAAATGATTAGGATATTTGAATCTGTACAGAGAGTGTCCATATGAAATATTCTCTGTACCATCAAAAATGGAGGATTGCATATGAGAAAAATGGGAAAACATATCCCAGGGCTGATCGTGACGCTTGTGGTTTTGATCACAGCAATCGTATTTGCGGTCATGCTTCTGAATATGAAGGTGATCCCGACGAAGTTCATTGCAGTGATCGGACTGGTAATGCTGGTCCTGATCGTGATCGTCGGAGCGCTTGTATGGAGTACGGATGGTAAGATAAGATTTGTAGTGGGAGTGATCCTGGCAGCAGTTTTTGCAGCAGTATTTATTCTCGGAAGTATGTATGTTTATAAGACACATTCCACACTGGCAGGGATTTCCGGTGTGAACACAGAGGTTACGGAGGTCGGCATTTATGTCCGTGCAGATGATTCTGCAGATTCCATAGAGGCTACAGCAGATTATGTGTATGGTGTGCTGACAGATCTTGACAGAGCCAATTCGGACAAGGCTATCCAGGAGGTGGATTCCGAGACAGGCAAGACTGTGCAGGTCCAGGAGTATGCAGGACTTACAGAGCTGGTTGACGGTCTTCTGAACGGACAGACAGGTGCGATCGTGCTGAACAGCGCATATTTAAGCGTTATTGAAGAGATGGATGGATATTCCGATATTTCTTCCAGGATCAAAGAGCTGACCGTGAAGAAGGTGGAGACGACCATTGAGCCCCAGGAGACAGAGGCGAAGGCTGAAGAGAATACCAATGACGGTTCTATATATACCATCTTTATCAGTGGTATCGACAGCCGCAGCGGCCTTGTTGCAAAGAGCCGAAGCGATTCCAATATCATTGCTACGGTAAATACAGCTACCAGACAGGTGCTTCTGGTTTCCACACCTCGTGATTATTTTGTACCGCTTTCTATTTCAGGCGGACAGAGAGATAAGCTGACACATGCAGGTATCTATGGTATCAATGTATGTATGGATACTCTGGGTATGCTTTATAATGAGGATATCAACTATTATTTCCGTATCAACTTTGCGGGATTTGAGCAGCTGATCAATGCGCTTGGCGGAGTTACTGTTTATTCTGACTATGACTTTGATTCCAAGAATGAGACAGGATATCACTTCAATCAGGGAGAAAACTACCTGAACGGTGAGCAGGCTCTGGTATTCAGCCGTGAGCGTTATGCCTTTAAAGAGGGCGACCGTCAGCGTGGCAAGAACCAGATGGCAGTGATCAAGGGTGTGATCAACAAGGCTCTTTCACCGGAGCTTCTGAAGAATTATTCTTCTGTTCTTTCCAGCATCCAGGGATGCTTTGAGACCAATATCTCCTATGAGGAGATCGCCAGACTGCTCCAGCAGCAGCTGAACAACGGCGGTGACTGGAACATCGTAAGCTACAGTGTAAATGGTACCGGTGACACACAGAAGCCGTACTCCATGAGCCAGAAGGCTTACGTTATGATCCCGGATGAGTCTACCGTTCAGAAGGCGGAGGCCATGATGAAGAAGGTTCGTGACGGAGAGACTGTTTCCCAGGAGGAGGCAGACAGTGCAACATCAGTGGCAGCAGCTACGGATAATGATGCACAGGCAGCTGCAGAGGGAAGTACAGCAGAAGCGCAGGGTGAGACTGCAGATGCCACACAGGATGGCACAGCAGATGCCCAGGCAGCAGACGGAACTGTTGCACAGTAGTAAGATAAACTTATTAAAATTTTAGCATAAGAACAGCCGGGGAAGCGTAAAGCTTTCCACCGGCTGTTTTTTCATGAGAAACAGAATGAAAAAAATCCACCGGCAATCGCCGATGGATTTTTTTTACAGGATCTCTTTCAGATATCTTTCCAGGGCATCCTGCCATGTTGGAAGTGGCTGGAAGCCGTTTTTTACAAGCTTGGATTTATCCAGGCGGCTGTTGAATGGACGTACAGCCTTGGAAACGCCGTACTCTGCAGTTGTGACAGGAGATACCTCTACTTTTTCGTATTCCTTGTGGCCGAGGGCAGCAGCCTGGCGGAAGATCTCTTTAGTGAAATCATACCAGCTGATGAAGCCGCCTTCGTTGGTTGCGTGATAGTAGCCGTATTTCTCTGTCTCGACCATGTCTACCAGAAGACGGGCAAGGTCGTAGGTATAGGTCGGAGTTCCGATCTGGTCACTGACTACGGTAAGCTTGTCATGGGTTTTTCCCAGATTTACCATGGTACGGATAAAGTTCTTGCCGTTTTTGCCGAATACCCATGCAATACGTACGATAAAGAATTTATCTACAGTGCCGGATACTGCCAGTTCACCGTCAAGCTTGGTCTGACCGTATACGTTCTGTGGAGCGTAGTCCTTGCAGTCCGGATCCCATGGTGTGGTTCCCTGGCCGTCAAAAACGTAGTCTGTGGAAATATACATCATCTTGATGCCAAGCTCCTTGCAGATGTCCGCAATGTTCTGTGTTCCTACAACATTGACAAGACGTACCTTTTCACGGTTTTCCTCGTCCTCTGCAGCGTCTACGGCTGTCCATGCGGCACAGTGTACCACTGCATCAGGCTTTACCTCACGGATGGTTTTTGCTACCGCTTCTTTATCTGTGATATCAAGCTGCACATAAGGCATGGTGGTAACAGGAGTACCATCAGCGATGCCGCTGTAGGAAGGAGCAATGTCACTTCCTACGCCTTCATGTCCACGGCCGGACAGTTCATTCATTACGTCATGGCCAAGCTGGCCGCCAACACCTGTTACGAAAAATCTCATGCTTTAACCTCCTCGCGGTTTCCATACATTTTTTCGTAGTAGTTCTGATACTCACCGGAGATGATGGTTTCCCACCATTCCTTGTTGTCAAGGTACCATTTGATGGTCTTTTTGATTCCATCTGCGAATTTTGTTTCAGGAAGCCATCCAAGCTCGTTGTGGATCTTGGTCGGGTCGATAGCGTAGCGCATGTCATGGCCTTTACGGTCTGCTACATGTGTGATCAGGCTTTCCGGTTTGCCAAGCTCCTTGCAGATCAGTTTTACGATATCGATGTTTTTCATCTCGTTATGTCCGCCTACATTGTAAACCTCGCCTACACGTCCTTTGTGGATGATCAGGTCGATGGCACGGCAGTGATCCTCAACATAGAGCCAGTCGCGGACATTTTCGCCCTTTCCGTAAACCGGGAGTGGTTTGTCGTTCAGAGCGTTGGCGATCATCAGAGGAATCAGCTTTTCCGGGAAGTGATACGGGCCGTAGTTGTTGGAGCAGCGGCTGATGGTCACAGGCAGGCCGTAGGTTCTGTGGTATGCGAGAACAAGAAGGTCAGCACCTGCTTTGGAGGAGCTGTACGGGCTGCTTGTATGGATCGGAGTTTCCTCTGTGAAGAAGAGGTCCGGTCTGTCAAGCGGAAGATCTCCGTAAACCTCGTCTGTGGAAACCTGATGATAACGCTGGATTCCGTATTTACGGCAGGCATCCATGAGAACAGCAGTACCCTTGATGTTGGTGTCAAGGAATACCTCCGGGTTTTCGATGGAACGGTCTACGTGGCTCTCAGCTGCGAAGTTTACCACGATGTCAGGATGCTCCTCCTCGAAAAGCTTGTAAACAGCGTCACGGTCTGTGATGCTTTCCTTTACAAAGAGGAAGTTCGGTTTGTCCATGACCGGTGCAAGAGTGGAAAGGTTTCCGGCATAGGTCAGGCAGTCCAGGCATACGATACGGTAATCCGGATGAGCCTCCATCATATGAAAAATAAAGTTGCTTCCGATAAATCCGGCGCCGCCGGTAACGATGATTGTCATAAAAAATCTCCTTTATAATAAATGATTGATCTTATGCGGATTCCGTCGAAACGGAGTCCGCAGGTAAATTCAGTGTCGGAAAATCAGATCGGCTTAGTGAAGCGCGTCCAGATATTTTCCGTCCAGAACATCCTTGAGATACTGGCCATACTGGTTTTTCTTAAGGATTTCGTAAACCTTGAGCACGTCCTCCTTTGTGATCCAGCCGTTTAAGTAAGCAATCTCCTCAAGGCATGCGATCTTGCGGTGCTGATGCTGCTCCATGGTTTTTACGAAGTTGGTTGCCTCTACAAGGCTTTCGTGTGTACCGGTATCCAGCCATGTGAAGCCCTGGCCCAGAAGCTCAACGTTCAGCTGTCCCTTCTCAAGGTAGATACGGTTCAGGTCTGTGATCTCAAGCTCGCCTCTTGCGCTTGGCTTCAGATTTTTTGCGTACTCTACAACCTTGTTGTCGTAGAAGTAGAGACCGGTTACACAGTAGTTGCTTTTGGGTTTTTCCGGTTTCTCTTCAATGGAAACCGCTTTTCCGTTCTGGTCGAATTCCACGATGCCGAAACGCTCCGGATCATCTACATAGTATCCGAAAACAGTGGCACCTTTGCCTGTTTCTGCATTGTCTACAGCAGCTTTCAGGCGCTTTTTGAGGCCATGTCCTGCGAAAATGTTGTCCCCAAGGACCATACATACGGTGTCGTTGCCGATGAATTCCTCGCCGATGATAAATGCCTGAGCAAGTCCGTCCGGGCTTGGCTGTACAGCATAGGTAAGGTTGACACCGAACTGATGGCCGTCACCGAGAAGCTCCTCAAATCTCGGGGTATCCTGCGGGGTGGAGATGATCAGGATATCACGGATGCCTGCGTTCATAAGAACAGACATAGGATAGTAGATCATCGGTTTGTCAAAGATCGGCAGAAGCTGTTTGGAGGTCACCATGGTAAGCGGGTAAAGACGTGTTCCGGAGCCTCCGGCTAAAATAATTCCTTTCATATGTTTTCTCCTTTGCGTGATGATGTGCAGCATAAGTCGTGCCTGCACATAACTTTGTTACTGTAACTGTATTATAAAAGGTGACGTAAGGTCACCTTCAAGAGCTTTTTTCATATTTTTTATTTTTGGCTATTTTTCACAAAGAAATACGCCGGCATCCTTGGTAATGCGGAATCCTTTGGCAGTTTTTCTGGCGGTGTAGGCCCGGAATTCCTTGTAACGGTCCAGGATATACTGATTCTGGTTGCCGTGGCAGGAGAGGACGTAGGAGATCAGCGGCTCCGCATCCTGGACCAGAAGGCAGTCTTCATAAGAAAGCCACTGAGCCTTTGGGAAAAAAGGCGCCAGGATACTCTGGCCGTTTTCACGTCCGAACCGCTCATAAAGCCGGTCTGCGGAAAGCACGATCCGTTCATCAAAATCCTGCACCAGCTGGCTGACCTCCTGCATATGTGCCTTTCCGTAAGCACTGCAGAGAAATCTTCCGCCGGGAGCGAGGACACGGCGGACTTCCTTCAGGACGGAAGGAATATCATCGCAGTAAAAAAGCACGTGATTGGCGATCACCAGATCAAAGCTTTCGTCCTTGCAGGGGATTTTTCTGCAGTCAAAGGCCCGGAATGCAAACCGGGTATCCGAGGAACCGATGGCTCGTCTGGCATCGCGGAGCATACCGCTGGAAATATCGGAAAGTGTGATGGAGATATCCTCCGGCAGAAGGGAAAGATTGTCGGTCCATAACGTTCCGTCCCCGCAGCCCAGCTCCAGAATACGAAGACCGGGTGAGATCCGGCATTGCTCAAAGATCCAGGGAAACCATCCCTGTTTGTTCTGGGAGTACAGGCTGTGGAGGTTGATCCTGGAGGAAATGTTGGTGGCATTCTGATACTGATTTTTGAGGCTTTTTTCCATGCCGGTCAGGTGGATCAGGTTCAGCATCTGGCTCCAGTCAATGGTGTGCTGTTCCTTTATCATCTGTGCAGTATCCTGGATCGCTTTTTCCACCAGCTGCATCTGTTCGATCCGGTCACGGACCAGACGAAGCTGGATATTCAGAGAATTCAGCATGAAATGATAATCGGAATCACCGATGGTCATTTCGCGGATGTCATCCAGGGAAAAGCCCAGGTATTTCAGAAGGAGGATCTGCTGAAGCCTTGCAAAATCCTCGTCTGTATAAAAACGTGCGCCGGATTCGGTGACGAGAGAGGGTTTCAGGATATCCTGTTTATCATAATAGCGGACAGTACGCAGAGTTACGTGTGCCATGCGTGCAAATTCGCCGGAAGAATAGTAGCCGTCTTTTTTCATAAAACATAGAATCCTTTCTGAGGAAATAACAAACATCCTGTCATAGAGGTCATAAAAGAATTATAATTCAGATCCGGAAGCCGTACAAGAGTAAAACGTATAAGAGTAAACCGTACAGGAGAAAAACAGCATTGACAAAATTCTGCTGGTTTGTTAGTATATCGTTTCGAAAAAAAGGGAACCCCGGAATCATATTTCCGGGATAAGCGTTCGATATAAAAAGGAGTAATTTTTATGCGAAACCGTACTCTGGATATGGTAAAGGCAATCTGTGCTTATGCAGTTGTGCTTCTTCACGTCCATTTTCCGGGAAATGCCGGAATCATAGCCAATGTACTTGCCAGATTTGCAGTACCTGTGTTTTTTATGGTATCCGGATATTTTTGTTTCCGTGGCGATGATACGGAATTTATAAGAACCGGAAAAAAGATCCGGCATGTTCTGAAGCTGATGCTTGTGGCATTTCCGGTCTGCTGTCTGTGGGAGCTGATCCAGAACCACATCGACGGAGCAAGCCAGAAGGAATGGCTGGAAGCCCTGGTTTCGGGGGAACATATCCGCCAGTTTCTTCTATATAATAACAGCTCTCAGGTGAAATGGCATCTGTGGTTTCTCCCGGCACTGCTCTATTGTTATCTTCTTTTTGCCCTGGCAGCAAGATTCCGGATTTGTAAGCAGGCATATGTTCTGATACCGGTGCTTCTTCTGATCCATTTCGGAATGGAGGAATTTTCAATCTTCCTGTTCCCGGAAAAGCATTTCCGTGTTATGCAGTTTCGAAACTATCTGTTTACCGGATTTCCGTTTTTTATGTTGGGACATCTGATACACAGACATCAGGAAAAGCTGGAAGCCTGGTTTGCCGGAAAAAAAGTGTTTCTTTTGTATGGCATGGTAGCTGGCGGCGGGATCGCAAGTCTGCTGGAATACCGGTATTTTGGCAAACTGGAATTGTTTCTGGGTTCAGTATTTATGGCTGTTGGCCTTTTTCTCATTGCGATCATGGGAAAGAATCGGAAAGTGCCCGAGCTTCCGGTAGCCATCGGTCAGAAATATACATTTTTTATTTATCTGTTCCATCTCTGTGTGGCGGATATCCTGAAGGATGTGGCTGTGGCAGCTGGAATTGAGAAAAATCTTTTATATCTGTGGATGAGACCGGTGATGGTCTGTGTTCTTGTGACTGCTGTGGCGGTAATGTATGGATATGGAATGAGGATCTGTCGGAAATAGAAGAGTTTATGGTATTTTCATATTTATGCGCTGTGATTTTGTACCAAAATATGCTAAAATATCCTTTATTGATAAGTCACAGCACCCACCCGGAGGATGCGGGGAAAGCGACTGGAATATCCCGCTTCAGGGTAAAAAATACTGAGACATGAAAGAAAAAGGAGATTTTTATGGATTTACAAAACAGAGCGGAGGCCGGCAGTGACGGACACGATGAGAGTGTACTGAATCCGGAGATGCCCAACGAAACTGATCTGACGAAGAAGGAACGCCGCCGGATCGAAAGAGAGAAACTGAAGGGAATGGGAACAGGGAAGAAGATTCAGTATATCTGGATGTATTATAAGATACATATGCTGTGCGTGCTTCTTGCCATTGGCGGAGTCTGCCTGGGAGTGAATATTTACCGGCACGCACAGATGAAGACGGTGCTTTCCATTGCGGTGGTGAATGCAGGGAATTACGACTCTGAGAAGGTGGAAGAGGATGTTCTGAAGACACTGGGAACAGAGGATAAATATGCAGAAGTCAGTGTGGCGCAGAATCTGATGACGGACGAGACAGGAGAGGATTTTGATTACTATGCCAGGATCGCATATGTGACGGAAATCCAGAGTGCTACCGTTGATATCCTGATCATGCCGAAGGAGCTCTATGAACATGAGAAAGACAGCGGAATGTATGCAGATCTCAGGGAAACGTTTGGAGATGAGGTGTTTGAGTCTCTGGGCGCTGTGGATGATCAGCATCTGGAGCTTGACGGCAGCAGTAGTGTTGCTCAGGAATTTGGACTGAGATATGATCCGGTGTGCATCTGCCTTCCGGGTAATGTGAAGAATAAGGATAATGCGTTGAAATGGATCCAGTCTGTTCTGAAATGATGGATCCATATGCTTAGCTGAGTACAGAGATAAATAAGGCCTCCGGTTCGTAACATAGGAACCGGAGGCCTTATTATAT